>DATIPJ010000166.1:0-14411 GCA_035472155.1 Kofleriaceae bacterium | reverse complement strand
TACGACTTGGCCGGGATGAGCCAGGTCTCCGGGATCGGCATCCCGAGCTGCATCAGCGCGCAGTACGTCGTCTGCTTCTCCATCGACTGCACGGACCACGGGTTGTTGAATACGTACAGGCCGTCCATGATCACGGCCTTTTTGATCCACTCGCGGCTGGTGTGATACCAGTGCGTCAATCGATCGATCACGACATCGTAGCGGCACGGCTGGCGCAGATCGAACGGCTCGATGGTGACGCGCTCCACATCGATCCCGACGGTGTCGCCGCCCCACGGGATCGCGAGCGACAGGCGCTTGGTGATTTCCTCGTAACAGATCGGCCAGCAGATGTCGGCGCCCAGCGAGAGCCCGATGCGACGGGTGACGTTCGGCATGTCGCCTCCTCGATCTTGATATCATCTTCTCGCATTCGGCCGCGCGCGTGGAGCGCGCCATCGCGGTGGATGCGCGCCGCTCACCGGTCAGCAGACCTCGCGCCGCCGCCCGCGCGCCCATGCGGTCCTTCGACGAGCAGCCACCGCTTCGCGCTTGACGCGCAATTGTGCACCGTGTCACGATCCTCGGTTCGCAGCAGAGGAATGCTGGCTGCGAGGAGGGCGACGATGGCGAACAGCGAGCCGGGTCACGAGCCGGCGTGAGATCGCCGGCAGCGCTACTCGTAGACCAGGAGCAGCGGCCCGGGGAACAGCCACGACAGGCCCTCGCGCAGCCGGTCGCGCCAGTTCTCCCAGTTGTGGCCGTCGCGCGCCTCGACGTAGCGGACCTCCATGCCGGTGGCCATGAGGAGCGGCGCCAGCGACCGGTTCTCGTAGATCAGCGACTCGTACATGCCGCAGCTGATGTAGACGCGCTCGGACATCGCGATCGGATTGGCGCGATAGTGGTTCATCGCGACGACGATCGGGTCGAACAGCGGCCCGCGGTGGTTGTGGTCGCCGATGTCGGTGAACGCGAACGAGCCCGACTGCAGGAGCAGGCGGCCGTAGAAGCCCGGGCGGGCGAGCGCCGTGGTCAGCGACGCGACCGCGCCGAAGCTCGCGCCCATCAGGCAGCGGGCTTGCGGGCGCGGATCGAGCGGCAGCGTGCGCTCGAGGTTGGGCACCAGCTCGTCGGTGATGAACGTCGCGTGCCGGGGGTCGCCCGCGTACTCGCCCAGCCGGTTGGGCGAGCTGGTCAGCGCGACGATGATGTCGGGGATCTCGCGGCGATGAATGAGATTGTCGAGGATCGTGCCGAGGCTCGCGTAGTGAAGGTAGTCGTGGCCATCGTGCACGACGAGCAGCGGATAGCGCCGCGTGCGGCGATAGCGCGCCGGCAGGTAGAGCGCCACGCCGCGCCGCCCGAACACCTGGCTGTCGAACCGGATCTCGTCGAGCGTGCCGTGCGGCGCCTCGGGGTCGGGATGGATCCACTCCGGCACGACGTACCCCGTTCCGTGCGCGACCGAGTTGGCGCCGAACGGATCGCGCGCGCGGTTGGGATTGAGCGGGTCCTCGATCCAGTTGCCGTGCCCGTGGTTGACGACCTCGAGCTTGTACTCGACGCGCGACCCGGCCGGCAGCTCGAGCGTCAGGTACCACAGGTCGGTGTCGTCGAGGCGCTTGAGCTGCTGCGACGACGGCAGGCCGAACACCCAGTGCTTGAGGTGCACCGCCTCGGCCGCGCCGCGGTACACGATGGTGATCGACGGCCCCTCGACGATCGGGAAGCTGTGGCCGGCGATGAAGGCGTCGACCGCCTCCTTGGTGTGCGGGCCTGCGGCGAGCTCGTCGATCGCGCGCATCACGGCGACCACCCGCGCTCGACGCGGCCGCTCGGGTCGAGCCGCTGCGCCGACGACGCTCGGATCGCGCGTCCGCCGTCGACCCAGATCTGCGCGCCGTGGTCGAGCGCGACGCAGGTCGCGGGCGCGTAGCGCTGCGCCAGCTCGCCCACGCGCATCGCGTCGTCGAGGTGCAGCCGCAGCCGCGGCTCGGGCAGCACGACCAGATCGCGCGCGAGCCCCAGGCCCGCATCGAGTACCTCGGAGATCGCCTGGCCATGCGGCGGATCGTCGTGAAACAGCACCACGCGCTCGGTGAGCGCCATCGCACCCGCCGACCACGCGATGATCGGGCGCGCGCCGGCGAGCTCGGCGATCCCGAACAGCTGGAGCCGGTTGAGCAGGACCGCCACGTGCCCGCCCGCGATCACGATCGCGTCCGTCGGCTCGATCGCCGCGCGCAGCTCCTGGATGTGCTGTGCGAGCACCGACCGCTTGCGCGGCGCGAGCGCGGCCTCGAACGCCGCATGCACCGCGCGGCAGCGATCGAGGTGATCGCGGTCCAGGTGCTGCAGCACCGCGACCGACGCGGCGTTCTCCTCGGCCACCAGCTCTGGGTCCGCGCGCCGGACGGCCACGGCACGCGCCGCCTGCGCCGCATGCTCGAGCCGCACGCGGTAGAAGTCCTGCATCAGCTTCAGCTTGAGCTGGCGCGCCTTGTGCGCGGTCGCCAGCTCGGCGTCGCTGGCGAACACATCCTCGCCGCGCGCATGGAGCCCGAGCTCCACCACCGGCACGCCCGGGTCAGCCACCACGCCGCTCTCGCCCTCGCGCTCCTGCCAGCCCGCGGTCACCAGCGCCGCCGGCCCGCGGACCCCGAGCTCGCGCAGGACGCGCGGCACCGACGGCTCCGCATGCTGTGCGCCACACAGAACGATCACAGGACTTCCATGAGGAACAAGGCCCCAACCATAATCGATCGCTCGCCCGGATGGGGCGATGCGCGCGCCAATCGAGCTCTCAGCGCTTGCCGCGTACGGGATCGCCGGACTCCGGCGATCCCGCGAGCCGATCTGATCGGCGAGCCCCATCGCCTCGGCGCCTAATGCTCAGTGCGCGCGGACCTTCACCGTCTGGCCGACGATGTCGAGGATCCTTCGCAGCTCATCGTAGTTTTCGTGCTTCATGCGAATCCATGCATTCGCCATGTAGCCGGCGGCGACGGGCTGCGTGGGTGTGCCCTCGGGTGGCAGGTGGAGATCGATGAGGTTACCGCCGAAGGCGTTGCCCATCGCCTCGAGCCCCTCGTAGCGCGCGATGCGGCCGTCGCGGTCGGGGCGCAGGGCGATGATGCCCGTGGCGTAGCGGCGCGACGGCGTCTGCGAGGTCCGGCCCGCGCACACGGCGAGCGCCCACTCGCGGTAGAGGTCCATGTCGTTGCCGACGTTGTAGAGGTCCCACGCGCGCACGCCCGGCGGGCGACAGCCGATCTCGCTGAACTTGAGGCCCTTGGGCCCGAAGAACCACTCCATGTGCGTGGCCGACGTCTCGATGCCGAGCAGCTGCACGACCTTGGCGCCGAGCCGGCGCAGCTCCTCGTAGGCCGCCGCCGCCTCGACGCGGTTGGTCGCGACGAACTGCGGCGAGATCCACCGCGTGCGCATCGCCTCGAGGACGTTCGGATAGTAGTGCGTGATGAAGTCGTGCGCGACGGTGCCGCCGATCGCGAGCGTGTCGTAGAAGCCCTCGTGGCCCTCGATGAACTCCTCGACGGCGATGCTGCGCGCGCCGCCGAACGAGGCGACCGCGGCCTCGAGCTCGGCGGTCGAGTCGACGCGCGTCGCCCCCGAGGCGCCCGCGCCATCGCGCGGCTTCAAGATCAGCGGAAAGCCGACCTGCTCGGCGAACGCGTGGACCTCAGCCGCCGTCGACGCGCCGGTCGACTGCGCGCACGGCACGCCGCCCTCGCGCAGCACCTCCTTCATCGCCGGCTTGTCGCGGCACAAGAACGCGGTCCGCACCGACGTCCCCGGGATGCCGGCGGCCTCGCGCACGCGCGCGGTCGACATGATGTGCGCCTCGACGGTGGCCTCGAAGCGGTCGACGTGCGCCCTGGACTGGATGAAGCGCAGCGCGCTCAGCACGGCGCCCTCGTCGCACACCGAGCCGACCTCCTCGTAATGGGTGAGCCAGTGCTTGAGCTCGTCGTCGAGCGAGCTCTTGCTGCCCTCGCCGATCGCGGTCACGGTCGCGCCGATCTCGGCGAGCGCCTTGACGAACAGCTTCTGGTTGCCCGGGAAACGCGGCTCGACGAAGACGATGTGCATGGTCATCTCCTGCCCAGGCTAGCCAGGCGTTGATAGAGCTCCTCGTACAGCTTTCCCTGCGCGTCCCACGAAAAGTTGGCGGCCATGCCGTTGGCCATGAGCGCGCGCCACGCGCCGGCGTCGCGATAGAGCCCGAGCGACGCCTCGATCGCCCAGCTCAGCCCCTCGGGCGTGAAGTGATCGAAGACGATGCCGTTGCCCGAGCGATCGCCGGGGTCCCACAGCTGCACCGTGTCGGCGAGGCCACCCGTCCTGTGGACGATCGGCACGGTGCCGTAGCGCAGGCTGGACATCTGGTTGAGCCCGCACGGCTCGTAGCGCGACGGCATGAGGAACATGTCGGAGCCGGCCTCGATCAGGTGCGCCAGCTCGTTGGAGAACCCCGGATGGAACCCGACCTGGCGCGGAAACGCCGCGGCGAGCTCGGAGAACAGCTGCTCGTAGCGCGGCTCGCCGCTGCCGAGCACGACCAGCTGGAAGCGATGGCGCCGGAGCAGCGCCGGCATCACGTCGCCGACGAGCGTGAATCCCTTCTGGCCCGCGAGCCGCGACACGATGCCGATCACCGGCACGCCGTCGACGAGCGGCAGCCCCATGCGCGCGAGCAGCGCGGCCTTGTCGGTGGCCTTGCCGGCGAGGTCGGCCGCCGAGTAGCGCGCGGGGATCAGCGCGTCGCGCTCGGGGCTCCACTCGTGGTAGTCGACGCCGTTCAGGATGCCGACCACGGTGGTCGACCGCGCGCGCAGGAACGGATCGAGGTTGGCGCCGTGCTCCTCGGTCTGGATCTCCTTGGCGTACGTCGGGCTGACCGTCACGATGCCGTCGGCGTAGAGGATCCCGTGCAAGAGGAAGTTGATGCGGCCCTCGCGCAGCTGGTCCTGGTGAAACAGGTTGGCGGCGTCGCCAAGGCCCGTGTCGGCGAGGATGTCGGCGCGGAAGATGCCCTGGTACTGCAAATTATGGATCGCGAGCAGGGTGCGCGTGCGCTCGAACAGCCGGTCCCACGAGTAGCGGACCTTGAGCGTCAGCGGCGCGAGCCCCGTCTGCCAGTCGTTGGCGTGGATGACGTCGGGCGCGAACTGCATCCGCCCGCACATCTCGAGCGCCGCGCGGGTCAGCACCAGGAAGCGCAGGTGCTCGTCGGCGTCGCTCGTGTAGATGCCCGGCCGGTGGTACAGCGCCGGGCAGTGCACGAGGTACACCGGCGTATCGCCGGGCCGCTCGGCGCGCACGATCGACACCTCGTAGCGGTGCGCCCCCAGGCGGATCTCGAGGTCGCGCAGGACGACCTCGACGGAGGCGCCCTTGTCGTCGACCCGGCTGTAGTACGGCATCACGACGCGCACGTCGTGCCCGGCGCCCTGGAGGTAGCGCGGCAGCGCGGCAGAGACGTCGGCGAGCCCGCCGGTCTTCGCGTAGCGCGCGACCTCTGACGCGACGTACAGGATGTTCACGTGCGCCGCATCATGACACGGCGCGGTCAATACCCGAACAGCTTCGCGACCGGCACGAGCGTGACCGGCGCCAGCTTGCCGATCCGGGCGTCATCGAGCTTGCCGTGGTCGCCCGTGATCGAGACGATGACGGGTCCGGACAGCGCGGCCTTGAGCCAGCGCTCGAGGGCGGCCCGGTCGACCTTGGCGACCCGGGCTTGACGCGCCGCGCGCGGGTCGGCCGTCTCGCCCTCGTCCTGCCAGCGGTAGACCGCCCCAGCGATCGCGCGGGGCGCGATGCGATCCACGCGATGCTTCTCGGCGAGCGCCTCCTTGGCCACCGCGAACCGCTTGTCGTCCACGCCCTGGCGCAAGGTGGCGAGCAGCGCATCGAGCGCGTCGTGCGACTTGTCGGATTGCGTGCCCACGTACGCGAAGACCACGCCGTCGTCGGCCTTCTTGGCGCCGGCGCCATAGCCGCCCGTCACCGTGTACGCCAGCCCGCGGGCCTCGCGGACCTCCTGGAACAGGATCGGCGCGATGTACTCGCGGAACACCGTCCCGACGGCGCGCTCGGCGTCGCTGGCGGGCGCGCGCGGCCAGGTCAGCCAGATGTGGGTCTGCGCGGTCTGCTGGTCGGTCACCAGCGCGGTGTTTGGCTTGCGGAACCGCAAGGCCTTGCGCGGTGCCGTGGCGCGCTTGCCGTCGCCGAGGACGACCGCCGCGCTCGCCGCCGCCAGCGCGCGCGGGCCGTAGTACGACGTGCGGCGCTTCCAGTGGAGGAACCCGGCGAGCGCCGTCTTGACCTGCGCCGCGCTCACCGCCTCGAGCTCCTTGTTGCTGGGCACGACGAGGTACTCGGTGTCCTGGCCATAGCGCGCGAACGCCTGCTGCGCGGCCGCGATCACCTGCGGCGTCGTGAGCTGGTTCGCGCGCTCGGTGAGCACCGTCGCGACCCGCGCCTTGAGCGTGTCGGCATCGAACACCGGCTCGGCGAGCCACTCGCGCACGAGCGCCATCGCCGCGTCGAGGTTCTTGTCCACGCCCGAGATCGTGATGCCCGAGTCGTTGCGCGAGCAGTTGGTGTCGACGGAGACGCCCAGCTCGTGCAGCTCGCGCGTCACCTGCTCGGCGCTGCGCTTGCCCGCGCCCGAGACCTTCAGCATCTCGAGCGCCAGGCACACGAAGCGGTCGTCGACCCGCCCGACGTCGTAGTCGTAGTGCACCGTGAACAGCCCGTTGCGCTGGTTCTTGACGGCGATCAGCGGCCCGGCCGCCGTCGCCGCGCGCTCGTAGTCGCGCCCGGCCGCGATCGCGACCGGCTCGATCGGCGCGACCGGCATGTCGAGCACCGACTGCGCGAACGCCCCGCGCCGCGTCGGGTCGACCTTGACCGCCGTGATGCTCGGCTTGGTGATCTTCGGCGGCTGCGCCGTGCCCTTCACCTTGCGGATCACGAGGAAGTCGCTCGTCAGGTAGCGCTGGGCGACCCGGAGGATGTCGTCGCGGGTCAGCCGCCGCATACGCTCGATGCGGCTCACCACGTTGTGCCAGTCCTCGCCGTCGATGAACGCGCCCTCCATCACCTGCATGCGGCCGGCGTTCGACTCGATCATGCGCTGCTGCTGGATATCCGCCGACAGCACCGCGGTCGCCAGGTCGCGATCGGTGAACTCGCCGCGCGTCAGCTTGCCGACCTCCTCGAGCAAGAGCTTCTCGAGCGCCTCGTGGCTCTGGCCGGCGAGCGCGTCGGCGCGCAGCTCGAACGTGCCGGCCTCGCGCAAGAAGTCTGGGTTCGACGCCGCGCTCGCGACCTTCTGCGGCAGCAGCAGGTCGCGCTGCAGGATCCCCGACGTTCCGTCGAGCAGCAACAGGTCCATCACCTCGAGCGCGAGCCGGTCCGGGTGCGTCGCCGACACCAGCGGCCACCCCAGGATCACGCCCTCGTTGGCGGGCACCGTCACATCGATCTGCGTGCGCCCGTGCAGGCGGGGCGCCTCGCCGGGCGGGGGTGCGTCGCCGGCGGGCCGCTTGAACGATCCGAATTCCGCCTCGAGGATCGGCAGCACCGACTCGTCGACATCGCCCGACAACAGGATCGCCATGTTGCCCGGCGTGTAGTAGCGCTGGAAGAACGCCTCCATGTCCCCGTACGCGGGGCTCTTCAGGTGCTCGATCTCGCCGATGCCCGAGCTCCAGCCGTAGCCGTGCCTGGGGAACATCGCCTTCAGGAACGCCTCGCGCCAGCGACGGTTCGGATTGTCGAGCGCGCGGTTCTTCTCCTCGTACACCGCCTCGAGCTCGGGCCAGAACAGCCGGAACACCGCGTCGGCGTAGCGCTGCGCCTCGATCCGCGCCCACTGCGCCACCCGGTTCTTCGGGATGCGCGAGATGTACACGGTGGCGTCGTTGGCCGTGAACGCGTTGAGCCCGGTCACGCCGATCCGGTTGTAGAGCTGGTCGAGCTCGTTGGGCACCGCGAGCTCCGCCGACGCCTGCGTCTCGCTGTCGATCTCGTGCAGGATCTTGTCGCGATCCGCCCCCGGCTTGCGCAGGTCGGCATACAGCGCCGCGATGCGCGCGAGGTGCGGCTTCTCCTTCTCGTAGTCGAGCGTGCCCAGCTTGCTCGTGCCCTTGAACAGCATGTGCTCGAGGTAGTGCGCGAGTCCGGTCGATTGCTGCGGATCGTTGCGGCTCCCCGCGCGCACCGCCAGATGCGCGACGATCGACGGCTCCTGCGAATCGGGGCTCAGGTAGACCGTCATCCCGTTCGACAGCCGATGGATCGTCGTCTTCGTCGGATCATCCGCCAGCGGCGTCGCGATCAGCGCGGGCGCTTCGATCGCCTTCGGCGCGGGCGCCGCGGCCGCGGGCGCGGGGCGATCTGGTGCGCTCGCGGCGGCGCCGACGGGCTGCGCCGGCGCCGGCATCGTATCGGGCTTGTTGGCTGGACCACACGCATGCGAGGTCGCGATCGCCGCGATCGCAAGGAAGCATTTCCGCATGCGGAAGAGTTACTCACGCGCGCCGCAGCGACTCAACCATCTCCCGAGGCGGAGTGCGTCATCAGGCATGCGTCGTGCAGTCGATCTTCTGCGGAGGATCACATGCCTGAGCGCGCCACCATGCAACGAGCGAAGCAGAAACTGCGTCGCGGCCGCAGCGCGACCACCGCCGCGGGTGAGTTCGTGCGCGAGGAGATGCATCACATCCGCGAGGGCAAGCACGGCGCTCGCTCCACCAAGCAGGCGATCGCGATCGGCCTCTCGAAGGCTCGTCGCGCGGGCGTCCCGCTCAAGCCGCCCAAGCGCGGCTCGTCGGCCACCAAGCGCTCCGCCAAGGCCGCCTACGAGGTCGGCCAGCACCGGCGCAAGCCGCGCTCCCCGTCGAAGGCCCGCAGTCGCGGCATCAGCCGCGCGTTGCGCCGCGAGCCTCACCGCGCTGCGTCCCATCGCGCGCTCGCGTCACAGGCGCACACCTCGGCAACCCGCCGCGGCGCGCGCGCTCGCTCCGCCGCCGCTCGCAAGGCCGTCCGCACCAAAGGCCCGGCGCTTCGCCGTGCAGCTGCGCGCAAAGCCGCGACCACCCGCAAGCGCCATCGTTGACACCCACTGCACCACCGCGCATGGATCTCGCATCCGGCGCATCTCCACTGGAGGACGCATGAAGATCTCGGAGCTCATGACTCGCCCCGTACACGCGTGCCGCGCCAGCGACACCCTCGACTGCGCCGCCCGCCTGATGTGGGAAAACGACATCGGCTCGGTCGTCGTCACCGACGACAACGGCCAGGTCGTCGGCATGGTCACCGACCGCGATGCCTGCATGGCCGCCTTCACCACCGGCGCCGCCCTGCACGACATCCCGGTCTCCACCGCCATGGCAAAACACGTCGTCACCTGCCGGCCCGACGACAACGACACCACCTGCGCCGAGATGATGGCCAAGCACAAGATCCGCCGCGTCCCGGTCGTCGATGAGGCCCAGCGCCCGATCGGCGTCGTCTCCCTCAACGACCTCGCGCGCACCATGGCCCGCGGCCGCGATGTCCCCGCGACCTCCGTCGCAGGCACCCTCGCCGCGATCAGCGAGCACCGCCAGCCCGACGGCCGCGGCCCGCAGCGCGCATCGAGCTGACCTGCGAGAATCCCTCGCCGCTCGACAGTGCGGCGATCCACCTCGGTACTCTCCGTCGAAGATTGTAGGCTCGCCCACGATCGCGCGACAGCGCACACCACGCTTGAACCCACGCGCGCGGCGTTGATACCGTCGTGGCTTGCGCACGTCCCTGGGGTGGATGCTCGCGGCGCTCACCGCGTGCAGTGCGGATCCTTCTGCGAGCTATCTCGCGCGTGATCCATGCGCGGTTCTCGCAGTCACGCCGATCGACGCGACGCCCGTAGAGCTCGATGGCATCGTCGCTGCGTTCGCCCTCTGGCGCGATCACGGCGTCTCGGCCTTCGACGCGATCCCCACCGCCGCGATCCCCGCCACCGCGGCGAGGCCCGACGACGCAATCCCCACCGGGGCGATGGCCGACGATGTTGGCCCGATCGCGATCCGGTTCGACGACGCTGCCGAGACGTTCCATGGCGTCTACGATCCGCCGTCGGCCACGATCACGATCAACCGCGCGCTCACCGATCGCCCAACGCTCGCCATCGTCATCGCGCACGAGCTCGGTCACGTGTTCGGCCTCGCCCATGTTGCCGCTGCGACGCGCGCGTCACTGATGAATCCCGGCAACCTCGCGACGCCGCCCACCGACGCCGATCAGCGCACGCTCGAGGCGCTGTGGGGCACCTGCCCGGGTGCAGCGCGTGGCCCGTAGTCGGCGCTCCTGCCCTCGCGATACAGTCCGCCGATGCTCGGGTCGTTCGTCGAGTCACCGCGGGTGCAGCGGCTGTTCGGCCGGCTGATCCGCATCGGGCGCGACCCGGCGCTGCTGCCGTCGGCCGCGCGCTACGTGGTGCTCACCAACATCCTCGCGATGCTCGGCGTCGCCTTCACCCTCGGCTTTGCGCCGATCCTGCTCATCTCGGGCTCGCTCGTGTTCCCTGCGCTCCAGGTCCTCTTTGCGCTCGGCTACCTGCCGCCGCTGTGGCTCAACCACCGCCGCCACCACACCGCCGCGACGACGGCGCTGCTCCTCGGCAGCCACCTTCTCGTCGTCTCGCAGGTCCTCGTCGAGGGCACCGGCTTCGACGTCCACCTGTTCTTCATGCTCCACACGATGCTGCCGTTCCTCCTCTACTCGCCGCGCCACAGCCGGTTGATGTTCACGCTGTCGGCCCTCGCCGGCATCGATCTCATCCTCGTCATCGGCCTGAGCGAGCACCTGCCCCGCCTGGGCCCGGCGATCCCCGACGATCGCCTGCGCATCCTGCGTCCGATCTTCCTCGGCGGCCTGTTCGCCACCCTCGCCGCCTGCGCCCATTACGCGCGCCGCGCGACCCTCATCGCCGAGGCCGCCCTCGACAGCGCCCATCAGCGCTCCGAGGACCTGCTGCTCAACATCTTGCCGTCTTCGATCGCCACGCGCCTCAAGCTGCGCGGCGGCACGATCGCCGACGGCTTCACCGGCGTCACCGTGCTGTTCGCCGACCTCGTCGGTTTCACCACACTCTCGGCGCGCATGCCGCCCGAGCGCATCGTCGACCTGCTCAACGAGCTGTTCTGCAAGTTCGACGACCTCGCCGGCCAGCTCGGCCTCGAGAAGATCAAGACCATCGGCGACTGCTACATGGTCGCAGGCGGCCTCCCCGAGCCGCGCCCCGATCACGCCGAGGCCGTCGCCGAGATGGCCCTCCTCATGCTCGCCATCGTCGAGGACATGGCCGCGCGCACGGGCGAGCCGCTCACGATCCGCATCGGCATCCACAGCGGCCCTGTCGTCGCCGGTGTGATCGGCAAGCGCAAGTTCATCTACGACCTGTGGGGCGACACCGTCAACATCGCGAGCCGCATGGAATCCCACGGGCTGCCGGGCGCGATCCAGCTCAGCGCCACGACGCGCGCCCTCCTCGACGGCAAGTTCGCCCTGCGCCTGCGCGGCCCGGTCGACATCAAAGGCAAAGGCGAGATGGAGACCTGGCTCCTCACCGGCCGCATCGATGACGCTGCGCCGGCCGCCCCGGTCACCGTCGCTGTCTGATGTCGTCCGACGTCGTCTGCAGCGACGCCACTCGCGCTATTCGACCGTGACGTATCCGGTGCGCGGCGTCTTGATGCACGGCGTCGCGTCCGCATCGCACTCGAGCAGCGTCTCGTCGTAGCGATACGCGTAGCGCGCCGGCCCCACAGGCACGAGCGTCTCCGTCGCCAGCCACCGGCAACCATCGCTCACCGACGCGCGCGTCGTGAATGTCAGCGGCACCAGCTCGTCGCCGTCGTACGGCATCGCAATGGCGCCATGCCGCCACGCCGTCAGGTACAGCGTGTGCGGCGCCGACGGCGCATGCAGTACCAGACGGCGCGCATGCGGTTCCTTCGCCGCCATGGCCATCGAGAGCCCCAACACCAGTCCTCCCACCGCCAGCGATCGGAAGACCGGGGACGTGAGCGCTTGCTGCATCCTCCGATGGTATCCGCAGAATCAGGCAGCGCCACCTCTGTTTTCGCGCCCGCGCGCCCCCACTCGTACCCCAGCCGCGGGAGTCGCACCCGGCCCAACGCGCCACCCGCCACCCGCGCCCCGGTCGCGATCGGCGTTCGTGAGATCCGTGGACCCGACCCCGCGATTCTGCGTTGTCTTCCGAGCGTCTCTCGCTTCGCTGCTCCGCTCGATCCGCTCAGCGCTGCTTCTTCGCCCAGCTCTCGAGCCGCTGCAGCGCGCCATCGATCGTCGCGTCCTCCTTGCAAAAGCACGCGCGCACCAGGTGCCGCGGCGGCTCCGACTCGTAGAACGCGCTCATCGGAATCAGCACCAGCCCGCCGTCCACCACCAGTCGGCGGCAGAACGACACGTCGTCCTCCTCGGGCCGCATCCAGCGGCTCGCATCGAGCACGAGAAAGTACGTCCCGTCGCACGGCAACAGCGGCACCCCGATCTGCGTCAGCCCCGCGGCGAGCCGGTCGCGGCTCCTCGCCATCGCCGTCGCCAGCCCGCGGAAGTACGCGTCATCGAACCCCAGCCCGAGCGCCACCGCGTGCTGCAGATTGGGTGGCGTCGTGAACGTCACGAACTGGTGCGCCTTCGTGATCGGCCGCAGCATCGCCGCCGGCGCCGTGATGTACCCCACCTTCCAGCCAGTCAACGAGAACGTCTTTCCCGCCGACCCGATCCGCAGCACCCGGTGCCGCATTCCCGGCAGCGTCATCAGCGGAACGTGACGCGCCTCTCCGAACACCAGGTGCTCGTAGACCTCGTCGCACATCACGAACGCATCGTGCTTCTCCACCAGCGACGCCAGAAAGCTCAGCTCGTCGCGCGTGAACACCTTCCCCGACGGATTCATCGGCGAATTGAGCACCAGCAGCTTCGTCTTCGGCGAGAACGCAGCGGCCAGCTCGTCGTGCGGCAGCGACCAAGACGGCGGAACCAGCCGCACGCTGCGCGGCACCGCGCCCAGCCGCTTGATCACCGGCGCATACGTATCGTAGGCGGGCTCGAGCAGCACCACCTCGTCACCGGCGTCGAACAAGCCCATGAAGCAATCCAGCAGCGCCTCCGTCGCCCCCGATGTGATCAGCACCTCCGTCTGCCAGTCGACCTCCAGCCCATAAAACCGCCGGTTGTGCGCTGCCACCGCTTGCCGCAGCGCCGGCATCCCCATCATCGGCGGATACTGATTGTGCCCCTCCACCACGTATTCCGCCGCCGCCTTGCGCGCATCGAGCGGCCCGCGGTCGTCGGGGAACCCTTGCCCGAGGTTCACCGCCGCATGCTCGCGCGCCAGCGCAGACATCGACTCGAAGATCGTCGTTCCGTAACTCGACAGCGTGGCGTTACCGGCCTTCACGAGCCCACTCTATCGTGACGCGATGTTGCGTGCGATGGTGCGCGGTCTTACCCTCCGGACGTGGGTGACCCCGACACCCAGGCCGCCTCGAAGCTCCCCGACCGCTTCGGCAACTACACCATCCTGCAGCACCTCGCGACGGGCGGTATGGCCGAGGTCTATCTCGCGCGCCAGAGCGGCCTCGAGGGCTTCGAGAAGACCGTCGTCATCAAGCGCGTCCGGCCCGAGCTCATGTCCGACCGCGACATCACGGGCTCCTTCCTCGACGAGGCCCGCCTCGTCGCCACCCTCCAGCACCCCAACATCGCCCAGGTCACCGAGATCGGCCTCGTCAACAACACCTACTTCCTGGTCATGGAGCACGTCGACGGCGCCGACCTCCGCGAGCTCATGTACCGCGCTGTCGAGCTCCGCCAGCGCGTCGCCATCTCCGACGCCATCTACATCCTCATCCAGGCCTGCGTCGCGCTCCACTACGCCCACGAAAAGCGCGGCCCCGACGGCGCGCGCCTCGACATCATCCACCGCGATGTCACCCCCTCCAACGTCCTCCTCAGCCACGACGGCACCGTCAAGGTCTGCGACTTCGGCATCGCCAAGGCCACCAACCGCACCACCGAAACCGTGCGCGGCGCCCTCAAAGGCAAGTACGCGTACATGTCCCCCGAGCAGTGCAAGTGCACTGCCATCGACCGCCGCAGCGACATCTTCGCCCTGGGCATCCTCCTCTACGAGCTGAGCACCCTCACGCGCCCGTTCACCGCCGACAGCGACTTCGAGCTCCTTCGCACCATCATCGAGACCCCGCCCCCGCCCCCCTCCAGCCGCGTCCCCAACTACCCGCTCGACCTCGAGCGCATCGTCCTTCGCGCGCTCGCCAAGGACCCCGACGCCCGCTACCCCACGGCCCAGTCGATGCAGCTGG
>DATIPJ010000165.1:0-5159 GCA_035472155.1 Kofleriaceae bacterium | reverse complement strand
CGCCCGTGCTCGATGCCGGCGATGTGGCCGGGCTGGCGCGCGCCCCGCGGTCGCCCGCCCTCGAGCGCGCGTTCGCGCGGATCGCACCCGACACGATCGCCAAGGTCCTGTTCACCTCGGGCTCGACCGGGGCACCCAAGGGTGTGGTCAACACCCACCGCATGCTGACGGCGAACCAGGAGAGCCTGGCCGCGTGCTGGCCGTTCCTGACAGCGCCGCCGGTCATCGTCGACTGGCTGCCCTGGAGCCACACGTTTGGCGGCAACCACAACTTTCACCTGGTGCTGCGCAACGGCGGAACGCTGTACATCGATCGCGGGCGTCCGGTGCCCGGACTGATCGAGACCACGATCGCCAACATGGCAGAGGTGTCGCCCACCTTGTGGTTCAACGTGCCGCGCGGCTTCGACCAGGCGGTCGCGTTGCTCGAGGCCGACGACCGCGCGGCGGCCGCCGTCTTCGCCCGGCTCGACATGGTGTTCTACGCCGCGGCCGCGCTCGGCCCCGCGACCCGCTCCCGCCTCGAGCAGGTGGCCGCGGGCGCCGGCCGGCGCGACGTCTTCTTCACCTCGGCCTGGGGCTCGACCGAGACCTCGCCGCTGGCGACCTCGGCGCACTTCCCGACCGCGACCACGGGCAACCTCGGCATCCCGGTGCCCGGCGTGCAGCTCAAGCTCGCGCCGGTGCAGGACCGCCTCGAGCTGCGCGTCCGCGGCGCCAACGTCACCCCGGGCTACTGGCAGCCGGGCGGCGCGATCGCCCCGGTCGCGCTCGATGAGGACGGCTTCCTGCCGACCGGCGACGCCGGCCAGCTGGTCGACGAGGCGCGCCCCGCCGCCGGCATCGTGTTCGGCGGCCGTCTGGGCGAGAACTTCAAGCTGTCGTCGGGCACCTGGGTCAGCGTGGCGCGGGTCCGGCTCGCGCTGATCGAGACCTGCGCGCCCCTGGTGCTCGAAGCCGTCATCGCCGGCCACGACCGCGACGAGCTCGCCGCCCTGCTGTTCCTCACCCCGGGCGCCCAGCAGCTCGCGCCCGACCAGCTCATCGTACGCCTCCACGCTGCGCTGAGCGCGTACAATGAGGCCCACCCGCAGGGCAGCGAGCGGCTCGCGCGCGCGATCGTGGTCGCCGAGCCGCTGTCGCTCGACGAGGGCGAGGCCACCGACAAGGGGTATACCAATCAGCGCCGCGTCCTCGAGCGCCGCGCCGCCGCCGTCGCTGCGCTGTTCGCCGAGCCGGCCGGCAGCGATGTCTGGTGCGCGGACAGTCGGCGAGTTTCTCCTAGAGCTGAGCGATAGTTCAGGACACCGACATCGTCGACACAATCGACGCCATCCTGACAAACGCTCTCTACTCTCACGCGCTGGATCACCCGCGCGCTGCACCCGTTCACATGTGTCGAGTCTCGATCACAAAGTGCGACACGGCGACACGAGAAAAATACTGCCGATGCTCGGCATCGACACCCCATCAGACACCGATTGATAGGAGGGTGGTCTCCGACGGCGTGTTACGGTCGCTCCGTGGTTCCATTCAATGGTGTAAAGATTTTCTCGGCGACGATGTTTGCTGATCGCGGACAGCTCGGCGAGAAGGTCACGGCATGGATCGCGAGTAGCCCGCGGCGGAAGCTCACCGACATCGTGGTCACGCAGTCGAGCGATGCGGCATTTCACTGCGTGACGATCGCGGTCTTCTATCACGAGACGCTGCGGTAGCGTCGAGGTCGATCGCGCGCGGCGGCTCCGCCGCCTCAGGCTGGCGCGGGCAGCGAGCGCGCCGCCTCGCGGTAGACACCGCTCTTCAGATTCCTGCGGATCGTCAGCGTCTCGCGCACGACTTTCCACAGGTCCTTGAGCGGGTTCACGCGCGAGCGACGATCGTCCGTCCACTCGACGCCGACCTCGGCGATCGCAAACCCCGCGCGGCGCGCGAGGGCGAGGATCTCGAGGTCGAACGCCCAGCCGTCGATCCGGCCGAGCGGGAACAGCGCGCGCGCGGCCTCGGCGGTGAACGCCTTGAAGCCGCACTGCGTGTCGCGCACGCCGGGCACCAGCGAGCGCTGGATCGCGAGGTTGGCGAGCCGGCTCCACAGCACGCGATAGAACGGCTGCTTGATGTCGGTGCGCGCGCCCTCGGCGTAGCGCGAGCCGATCGCGACCTCTGCCGTGCACGCGACGATCGGCGCGAGCAGGCGCGGCAGCTGCTCGGGCGGCATCGAGCCGTCGGCGTCGCTCATCACGCGGATCTGGCCGCGCGCCGACAGCATGCCGAGCCGCACGGCCGCGCCCTTGCCGCGGTTGGGCGTCTGGCGCACCAGCACCAGGTTCGGGATCGTCGCCATCGCCGCCTCGACGACCGCGCACGTCGCGTCGCGCGAGCCGTCGTCGACGACGACGATCTCGTAGCGCAGCGGCTGGGACTCGAGGTACGCGGACAGCCGCGCGAGCGTCGGCGGCAGACGGTGCTCTTCGTTGTACGCAGGCACGACGATGGAGAGATCCACACACGGGACCGGATTCGACATACAGGCTCCTTGGACGGGACGACTCAGGCAGCAGGCACAGGCACAGGCGCGGCACGGCGGAACACCAGCCGGCGCTGCGCGGGATAGGTCCACACCGCGAACACCGCCGCGGCGCAGAGCAGCTTCGCGAGCAAGTACGGCACTCCGAGCTCGACGACGACCAGTTGCATCGCGATGGCCATCAGCACGGCGGTCGCCACGGCCACCAGGCCGAAGCGCGCGAGCTGCCGGCCGTTGATCGGCGAGCGGTCACGGAACGCGAGGTACTTGTTGAGCGCGAAGTTCATCACCGCACCGGCCGCGGCGCCGCAGAATGCAGCCACGGCCACCGGCGTGTGGTGCTCGACCAGGAGGACGAGGACGCCGATGTCGAGCAGGCTGCCCACGGCACCGCCGGCTCCGGCGGCGACAAGCTCTCGGGGATTGTTCACGCCGGCGGATAGAGCAGCCGTTGTGCCAGAGGTCGAACCATTTCCAAGTACGCGGATCTACTCGAGCAATGTGTCAGCCGTTCACCACCTCATGGTGCGTCGGCGACACCTGCGTCCGTCGGTTCGTCACCTGCCGACTCCGGCTCGCTCGGCGGCTCGTCGATCTCCGCCGGCGCGCAGCGCGGTCGCTCGCGGGGAATCATCAGACCGGTGGCGCCGTTGATCTCGATCGGAGCCGCGCCGTCGAGGCTGCGGATCGTCACCCCGCCATCGCCCGCGATCGCCAGCGTGCGCTCGGCGATCCACACCAGCGCGATGCCGCCCGCCGCGCGCTCGAGCTCCTTGGCGCCGCCGGTCGCCGCGTCGGCGACGAACGCCGCCGTGTTGACCGCGCCCGCTGCGCAGTGGTCGTCGAGCTGCGCGACGAACGCCAGGTGCGCGCGATCGGGCGACCACGCCGCGCTGTTGCCGTCGATGAGCCCCGGGCTCGGCACCGACACCACGCGGTTCGACGTCCCGATCCGCACGGCGCTCGCCAGCGACTGGTCGTCCCAGTCCGCCGTGACGTTGGGCGGCAGCGCGTGGAGCCGCGCGGTGCCCTTCGCGGTGATGTCGAGCCATGGCCCCGGGGGCCGCGCCGTCCTGGGCGGCAACGGGCGCAGATGAAGCTCCTCGTCGAACTGACGCCACGCCGGGCGCGGGCCGCCCGAGCCCACCCAGAAGCCGACTGGCGCCCGCGCGCTGTACGCCACGGTGATCGGGCCGGGGGTGCCGAGCGGCACCTGCCCGGTGGCCGTGCCGCGCCCGAGGTCGATCACGCCGATCCCGAGCTCCCGCTTGGACTTCTTCGACGCGCGCGCGATGTACGCGATCTGGCGCGCGGCGGAGATCGCGAGCGAGCCGATCACCGTCCCCGGGTTGCGCGTCAGCCGGTTCCAGCGCCGGGTCTCGACGTCGACTGCGAACAGCTCGCCCTCGGCGGTGACGATCAGCGCGCGCCCGAACGCCCCGGCGAGCTGCGCGCGATCCTGCTCGATGCGCTGGCGCCACGCCGCGCCGATCGGCGTCGCCAGAAACGCCTGCAGCGCCGGATGCTCGAGCGACGGCGTCCCCCAGCGGGCGAGCTCGCCGGCCACCGCCTGCGAGAGCGGCGCGACCACCTGATCGTTCCGGCCGAGCTTCGCGTGGCCGATCGCGAGCAGCCACGCCGCCTCGAGGTGATCGGCGTCCGCCGCCAGCGCCTGCTTGCACGCCGCCACCACCGCCGCCCAGTCGCCGCGGTCCTCGGCTTTGCGCGCGAGGCGAAACGCCGGCTGCCCGGCGCGCTTGCGCCAGCCGTACGCCGCGAGCTCCGGCATGCCGAGCGGTCGCACCGCCAGCTCGACCACCTCGGCGTCCACGGGCCCTGCATCTTTTTTCTCCGGAGGCGGCGAATTCGGGCGGTTGCCACACGACGACGACACGGCCGCCACGATCAGGAGGAGCGCCTTGCGGATCATCCTCGGCTCCCGCTCCGGCCTTGCTGCCGCCGGCCGAGCCCGCCTCGTCCGAGCACAGCACCCACCTCCGGCGAATCGGCCATGCCAGGCGGACGTATCACGCCCCGGCATTCATTGCGAATTCAGCCAGGGCGCGAAGCGACCTCCGGCCGCGAAGCGGACGGGCACCCGCATAGCGGGTGAGGATGAACGGAACGTCAGTGAGGGATCCACGGGTTGCCGAGCCTCCGGCATCCTGTTATGAACCCGCCGCCCCGTGTCGCAACGTCGCCTCCTTACCCTGGCGGTCCTCGCCGGCTGCCAGGGAAAGTCCGAGCCGGACCCCCCTCGGCCGCCGTCGCCGGTGATCGAGGCGCGCGCGAGCGGCACCATCGTCGCGCGCATCGTGTCCGGCCACCCCTGCCGCGCCGACATCGAGGGCAACGAGCTCCTGATCGGCACCGACCCGCTCGTCACCCAGGTCGGCGCCACCCGCTGGACGGGCGACGATACCGCCGACGGCACGACCCTGCGCAAGGACGGCACGGCCATCCTGCGGATGCGCGATCGCCCGGACCTCGGCGTCGAGGTCTTCGACCCGCAGGGCGCCGCGATCCTCAACGTCACGCCCACCGGCGAGATCGCCAACGCGCACGGCGAGGTCCTGCGCCGCGCCGAGGCCAGCCGCAGCAGCATCAAGATCGGCGACTCGGTCGTGACGGG
>DATIPJ010000164.1:0-2792 GCA_035472155.1 Kofleriaceae bacterium | reverse complement strand
CCGTGAGCCACCGCGTGGTACCGACGTGTGGTCCTATTCGCTCGCAGCGCGTGGCGATACTGTAAGCACGGATCCTCGCCATGTCACCACGGCGCCGCTTCGATTGTATCCGCTGCATCGACCGCACGTGGCGGCATGACGTGACGGCACTGACTATGGGAGGGTGAGGAAGCACTACACCAAGGCGCAGCGCGCCGAGCTGATCGACTTGGTGACCAGCGGCCAGGCGACGACACGGAGAGCCGCTGCCCGACTCGGCGTCGCCGAGTCTACCGCATATTACTGGCTCAAGCGCGCCAGAGAGTCGCTCGCGCTCGCAGTTCGACGGACCAGTTCGCCGCGCTCGGTCGCCAAAGCGCGGCCGATGTTCGCGCGACTGATTCCGACCGCGGAGATGCGTCCGCCGATCACGCTGCGAGCCGGTGGCGTCGCCATCGAGGTGCGGCCCGGCTTCGACCACGCACTGCTACGCGAAGTCGTGACCGCACTCGTGGAGCGCACGCCGTGATCGCGCATGGCCTGCCGATCTACGTGGCACTTGAGCCGGTAGACATGCGGATGGGGATAGAGCGGCTCGGGGCGTTGGTCCGCGAGAAAATGCGAGCGGAGCCGCGCTCGCGTGCGCTGTTTGTGTTCGTGGGGAAGAGCGGTCACAGCATGAAGGTTCTGACGTGGGACGGCACCGGCACGATCGTGGTGCACAAAAAGCTCGACGCCGGGAAGTTCGAGCTGCCTCGTGCGACGAGCCCCGGCGAGCAGCACCTCGTGGTGAGCGATGCGATCTTCGAGGTGATCCACAAAGGCGTCGCGATCACACCGCGCGCTGCGCGCCGACGCCTTCACTGAGCGCACGTTCCGGATTGCACGATCGATCCGCGACGCGTATAGGTGGTTCGTGTCGAGCCCGCCGCTGCCGGATGCCAAGCCGAGCCCGATGGCTGGCGTCGAGCTTGCGGACCAGCTCGCTGTGCTGCAGGCGGAGCTGGCAGCGATCAAGACCGAGACAGCGGTCAAGGTGGCCTCGCTCGAGGACACGATCGCCAATCTCGCGCACGAGAATACGCTGCTCAAGCGTCGGCTGTACGGCAACCGGACAGAGCGCAGCCACACCAGCGAGCTGCAGCTCGCGCTCGGTGACCTGCTCGCAGGCGAGGCGGAGCTGCAGAGGGCGCTCGACGGTGCGGTCGGCAAGGTCGAGGACGCAGTCGAGCCCGAGTCCAAGCCAGCGGGGTCACGGCCCGCACCCAAGGGCCGACGCGACCTGAGCCTCAGCAAGCTGCCTCGCGTCGTCATCGAGATTCTGCACGAGGAGCTCGAAGCAAGCGGTTGCCGCCGGATTGGGTTCGAGGACAGCTCGCAGCTGATGTTCCGGCGTGGCGGCTTCGCAGTGCTGGTCAAGCGGGTCGCCAAGTACGAGGTGATCCACGACGACGAGGCTACGGTGGAGACCGTGCCGAGCCCCGAGACGCTGTTTCCGCGGGCGCTACTCCACAGCTCGGCGATCGCGCACGTCATCACTTCGAAGTTCGCGCTCGGCGTCCCGCACTACCGGCTCGAGCAAGACCTCGCCAACCAGGGCGCACAGCTCGATCGAGGGACGATGAGCCGTTACGTCGAGCACGCGGGCAACGTGCTCGGCGCGACGATCGTCCACGCGATGTGGCAAGACGCGTTGACCAACGCGCAGGTGATCTCTACCGACGCGACCGGCGCGCTGATCCAGCCGGCGAAGACCAAGGACGGCCGCCCGCAGGCTTGCAAGAAGGGCCACTTCTTCACCGCCGTCGTCGACTGCGACGCGATCCTGTTTGCGTACACCGAGGCACACACCAGCGCGTTCGTGAAGGATCTGTTCGGCAGCTTCCGCGGCTACCTGCAAGCGGATGCGAGCAATGTGTACGACGTCCTCGAGCACGGTCCGCCGAAGGACAGCGAGGACGGCGTGCGGCTCGTAGGTTGTTTCGCTCATCTTCGACGATACATGTTCGAGGCAGCGATCTGCCGCTACCCCGTCGGGTTACAGGGACTGTTGCGAATCCGGGCGATCTACGCCGCCGATCGCGTGGTGCAACGCGCGCCCGCAGCTGGGCGCACGACGCTCCGCGATCAGTATGTGCGACCGCTCGTCGACGATTTCTTTGCGTGGGTGCACGCGACCAAGCAGATCACCGCTGGCCGCAATCTCGCGACCAAGGCGCTCGGCTACGCGGCCAACCAGGAGGTCGAACTTAGGCGTGTACTCGAGACTGGCGAGCTGCCGCTGGACAACACGCGGGCGGAGCGTGCGCTCCGAAAAATCGTCGTCGGTCGGAAAGCGTGGATGTTTTACGGCAGCGATACGCACGCTGAGGCTGCGGCCGCGATCTTCAGCATCATCGCTTCGTGCCGGCTCCACACGCTCGATCCGTTCCAGTACCTCGAGGAGATCCTGCGCGTCTTGCCTTACTGGACGCGAGACCGCTACCTCGAGCTCTCGCCCAAGTACTGGCGCGCGACGCGTGGCCGGCTCCGAGCCGAGGAACTCGCGACGCCAATCTCTGCCTTCGAAGTGCCGCCGCCGCTCGGCGAGGTTGCCGCAGTATCTGCCAGCGCCTCCCCGAGCTCGTAGGGCCATCGGCGCGAAGCTGTCGGTGCCGCGTTTCGCGTGCCGCGCGATCACGGCGGCCAACATCCTGCTGGCGGCCCGGTTTCGAGACAGCGGACTCCGGTACGTTGGCATACTCGCCATAGGCGGCACCGACCGCAATGTGGCCTCGGTTCACCGGATACGCCGCGACGCAGGTACGAATGGC
>DATIPJ010000163.1:0-12655 GCA_035472155.1 Kofleriaceae bacterium | reverse complement strand
GAGCTGGCGCGGATCCGAGCCGACCGGGACGCCGAGCAGCGCCCACGGATCGCGGCCATCGCCGAGCCGCGCCATCGCGAGGATGCGCCGCCGGATGTCCTCGTCGAGCACCGCGTCCTCGCGCAGCGCGGGGAGCTCGGCGGGCGTCGCGCCCGGCAGCGTGAGATCGTGCTCGGGATCGTGATCGGGCAGCTCGGGCAGCGGCGGTTGCTGGTTGGCCGCGCGGCGCAGGTTCGACGGCGCGGTCACCGGCCCCGACGGCGCGGACGACGCCCGCACCGGCGTCGAGCCCGTGCCCTTGGCCGTCGCGGTCGCCGGCACTGGGGTCGCAGACGGCGTTACGGGGATGCGTCCTGTGACGTGGTTCGCATTGCTCTTCGGTGTTGCAGTAGCTGCAGTACTGCTGGAAGCCGCGGCTACTGGAGCTGCCGTCTCTCCCGGGATCAGTAAAGCTCCGATCGCGCGCAGGCGCTGGACGATCGAGATCGCGCGATCGACCGGCAGCCCGGTGGTCAGGAGGACGTCGCGAAGCGTCTGCATGCCGTCGATCCTCGACAGCACGAAGTACTCCTGCGGCCCGACGGCAGCCTTGAGCGGATCGAACCCTGGGCTCACACGCAGCTTCTGCTGAGTGGACCCAATGCCGGCGATCTCAGCCGGTACGGCGCTCACCCGCGTGATCGTATCACGACGTGCTCGAGGAGCACCTTGCCGACATGCAGCCGGTTTTCGGCCTGCACCCAGGCCAGCGATTGCGGCCCATCGAGCACGTCACCGGTGATCTCTTCACCGCGATGCGCCGGCAAACAGTGCAACACAATTGCGTTAGCTGCCGCACGCGAAACCATCGCAGCGTCGACGCAGTAGCCCGCGAACGCAGCGCGCCGCCGAGCCGCGTCGTCCTCCTGCCCCATCGATGCCCAGACGTCCGTCGACAGCACGTGCGCGCCCGCGGCCGCCTTCGCCGGATCGGTCGTGAGCGTGATCGATCCGCGGCCGAGCCGGCCCTGCGCGTCGCGAGCGGCGGCCACGAGCAGCGGATCGGGCCCGAAGCCATCAGGGCACGCGAGCGCGAGATCGAGCCCGAACATGCCCGCGGCCTCGATCCACGACTGCGCCATGTTGTTGCCGTCGCCGATCCACGCGTAGCGCAGGCCCTCGAGCGTTTCGAAGTGTTCCCTCACGGTGAACAGATCGGTCGCGACCTGACATGGGTGATGCTGATCGGTGAGCGCGTTGATCACCGGGATGCGCGCGGCGCGCGCGTACTCGGCGACGCGGTCCTGGCCGAACGTGCGCACCACGATCGCATGGCAGTAGCCCGACAACACGCGCGCGGTGTCGGCGACTGGCTCGCCGCGCCCGATCTGCGACGTCGCCGTCGACATCTCGATCGTCTGCGCGCCGAGCTCGTAGGCCGCGACCTGAAACGACACGCGCGTGCGGGTCGATGGCTTCTCGAACACCAGCGCGATCGTCATGCCGGCGAGGCTCACCTGACGCGCCGTGCCGCGCTCGGCCTTGAGCTTGGCCGCGCGATCGAATAGCGCCGGCCACGAAGGGACGGGGATATCGCCGAGGGTGAGCAGTCCAGCGGTCTTGGCCATTGACGGACGCTACTACTTGCCCGCGCCTTCCGACAGCGCGCGGCGCAGGATCGATATCGCCTCATCGATGTGCTTGTGCTCGACGATATACGGCGGCGCGAACCGCACGACCTTGTCGCCGGCGACCGAGAGCAGGACCCCGAGCTCGCGGCAGCGCCCGGTGACCTGCGCCGGCGCACCGGAGACCGCGACGCCGCGCAGCAGGCCGCGGCCGCGCACCTCGGTGACGTGGCCCGGGAACTCGCCCTGGAGCTGGGCGAGCTGGCCGGCCAGGTAGTCGCCGGCCTCGGCGACGCGATCGATCAGGCCCTCGGACTCGATGATGTCGATCACCGCGCACGCCGCGGCGCACGCGAACGCATTGCCGCCGAACGTCGACGCGTGCGGCACCGCGCCGCCCGGCTGCGCCGCGAGCCCGGCCGCGGCCTTCTCGCTGCAGGCGAGCGCGCCGATCGGGATCCCGCCGCCGAGCCCCTTGGCGAGCGACATCACGTCGGGCGTGACCTGGTCGTGGAGATGCCCGAACCACTTGCCGGTGCGGCCGACGCCGGTCTGGACCTCGTCGAAGATCAGGATCGTCCCGGTGTCGTCGCACAGCCGGCGCAGGCCCGCCAGGTACCCCGGCGGTGCGACCACGATGCCGCCCTCGGCCTGGATCGGCTCGACGATGATCGCGCACGCGGTGCGCGGCTCGAGCGCGCGGGCGGCTGCCTCGAGGTCGCCGTAGTTCACGAATTCGACCGGGCCGAACAGCGGGCCGAAGCCCTCGCGATACTTGGCCTGGCCGGTGATCGCCACGGTCGCGATCGAGCGGCCGTGAAAGCTGCCGTGGGTCGAGACCACCGTCGTGCGCTGCGGCGCGCCGGCGACCACCGCCTGGTAGCGGCGCGCCAGCTTGAGCGCGCTCTCGTTCGCCTCGGCGCCCGAGTTGCAGAAGAACACGCGGCGCGCGAAGCAGCGCTCGGTGAGCGCGCGCGCGGCGAGGATCTGCTGCTCGTTGAAGTACAGGTTCGAGACGTGGATGAGCTTGCCGAGCTGCTCGGCCATGCGCTGGGTGAACGCCGGGTGGGCGTGGCCCAGGCCGCACACGGCGATGCCGGCCGTCATGTCGAGATAGCGCTGCCCCGTGCGATCCCACACCTCGCAGCCGCGACCGCGCTCGAGCACGATCGGCTGCTGACGGTAATTTTTCACGAACAACTGGTCGGCGAGGGACAGAAGCTCGGCTTGGGTCGGCATGCCCGCCGTATGTACCATGCGCCCGGCCGGGGAGACCGTTACAGGATGTAGCGCGTCAAATCCTCGTCGGCGACCAGCGCCCCCAGCCGCTCGCGCACGTAGGCCTGGGTGATCGGGATGGTCTGCACGCCGATGTCGGGCGCGTTGTACAGCAGGTCGTCGAGCAGGCGCTCGAGCACGGTGTGCAGCCGGCGGGCGCCGATGTCGTGCGTCGTGCGATTGACGTCGGCGGCGATCTTGGCGATCTCGCGGATCGCGTCGTCGCTGAACTCGATGGTCACGCCCTCGGTCGCGAGCAGCGCCGCGTACTGGCGGGTCAGCGCGTTCTGGGGCTCGGTCAGGATGCGGACGAAGTCCTCGGCGGTGAGCGGGGACAGCTCGACGCGGATCGGAAACCGGCCCTGCATCTCGGGGATGAGGTCGCTCGGCTTGCTCATGTGGAACGCGCCGGCCGCGATGAACAGCACGTGGTCGGTGCGCACCGGGCCGTACTTGGTGGTCACCGTCGAGCCCTCGACGATCGGCAACAGGTCGCGCTGCACGCCCTCGCGCGAGACGTCGGCGCCGTGGCGCTCGCGGTTGGTCGCGATCTTGTCGATCTCGTCGATGAAGACGATGCCCGCGTTCTCGGCGCGCAGCACGGCTTCGCGGACCGCGGCCTCCTGGTCGATGAGCTTGTCGACCTCCTGCTCGGTCAGCGCGCGCCACGCCTGCGGGACCTTCAGCTTCTGGCGCCGGGTCTTGCGGCCGAGCGCGCCGAACATGTCCTTGAGGCCCGACAGCGCGTTCTCGTCGATCCCGGGCTGCCCGCCGAGGACGGAGATCAGCGGGTTGGCGTCGTCGGTCATCTCGACCTCGACCTCGCGGTCGTCGAGCTTGCCGTCGCGCAGCATCGCGCGCAGCTTCTCGCGCGTGGCGTCGCTGCCGCCGCTCGACAGCTCGCCGGGGCGATCCCCAGGACGATCCCCAGGACGATCCGTGAACGAGCGGCCGCGCGGCAGGAGCAGCTCGAGCAAGCGCTCCTCGGCGGCGTCCTTGGCGCGCCCGCGGACCTTGCCCGCAGCCTCGTCGCGCACGAGCTTGACCGCGACCTCGACCAGGTCGCGCACGATCGAGTCGACGTCGCGCCCGACGTAGCCGACCTCGGTGAACTTGCTGGCCTCGACCTTGAGGAACGGCGCGCGCGCGAGCCGGGCGAGCCTGCGCGCGATCTCGGTCTTTCCGACGCCGGTCGGCCCGATCATGATGATGTTCTTGGGCGAGATCTCGTCGCGCAGCTCGCCCTCGACCTGCTGCCGCCGCCAGCGGTTGCGCATGGCGACCGCGACCGCGCGCTTGGCCTCGCGCTGGCCGACCACGTAGCGGTCGAGCTCCTCGACGATCTTGCCCGGGGTCAGCTGGGCCTCGGCCGCGGACATCCCCATCGTCACCATTACGGCAGCTCCTCGATGGTCAGCGTGGTGTTGGTGTAGATGCAGATCTGCGCCGCGATCTCCATCGCCGCCTGGGCGATCGCGCGCGGCGCGAGCTGCGTGTGCCCGAGCAGCGCGCGAGCCGCGGCGAGCGCATAGCTGCCGCCCGAGCCGATCGCGCACACCCCGTCGTCGGGCTCGATCACGTCGCCGGCGCCCGACAGGATGAACGTGCTGTCGGCGTCGGCGACCACGAGCATCGCCTCGAGCCGGCGCAGCGCGCGGTCGGTGCGCCACTCCTTGGCCAGCTCCACCGCGGCGCGCCGCAGCGGGCTGCGCTGCTCGCGGAGCTTGTCGTCGAGGCGCTCGAACAGCGCGATGCCATCGGCCGCCGAGCCCGCGAACCCGCCGATCGCGCGGCCGTCGCCGAGCCGCCGCACCTTGTGCGCGCCGCCCTTGACGATCGTGTTGCCGAGCGTGACCTGGCCGTCGCCCGCGACCACGACGGAACCGCCGCGCCGCACCGTCAGGATCGTGGTGGAGTGAACCTCTGGCTTCACCTCATCGTCCTAGCACGAACGGATCGAGGATGTCCGAGGGCCTCACCGCTCCGGTAGCTTGCCGGCGCGCGGGTGGGCGGCGTCGTAGACCTTCATCAGGTGGTCGAGCGAGACCTTGGTGTAGATCTGGGTCGAGCCCAGGCTGGCATGGCCGAGCAGCTCCTGGATCGCGCGCAGGTCGACGCCCTCGTCGAGCAGGTGGGTCGCGAACGAGTGCCGCAGGCCGTGCGGCGTGGCATCGGCGGAAACGCCGCCGGCCACGGTCCAGCGCTTCACCATGCGCTGCACCGAGCGCGGGGTCAGCCGCCGCCCGCCGGCGTTGACGAACAGCGCGCCCCCGGTGGCCGCGAGCTGGGTGCGCGCGGGCAGGTACGCGAGCAGCGCGCGGTCGGCGGCCCCGCCGAGCGGCACCTGGCGCGACTTGTTGCCCTTGCCGCGCCGCACGATCACCATCGGCACGCCGTAGCGGCCGCGATCGATGTCGCCGAGGTCGAGCGCGCACGCCTCCGACACGCGCAGCCCGGTGCCGTACAACAGCTCGAGCAGCGCCGCGTCGCGCAGCCGCAGCAGCGCATGGCGCGCGTCCTCGGTGGGCGACAGCCTGCGCTGGCTCGCCCGCGGCGTGGTCGCCGGCGCCTCGACCAGGCGGAACGCATCGTCGACGTCGAGCGCGCGCGGCAGCCCGCGCTTTCTGCGCGGCCCGCGGATCGCCGCCGCCGGGTTGCCCGCGAGCACCCCGCGCTTGACCAGGAAGCGACAGAACGCCCGCACGCTCGATAGCTTGCGGCCGATCGTCGCCGGGCCGTTGACGCCGAACAGCGCCGCGAGCTGACCGCGCACGTCGTGCGCCGCGAGCCGCGCCAGCGCCGCGTCGCCGCGCTTGCCGCGCAGGTGCTCGCGCAGCGCGCGGACATCGCGCAGGTAGACCTCGACGGTCTTCGGCGAGTACGCGCGCTCGGCCTCGAGGTAACGCTCGAAGGCGGCGATCGCCGCGTCCCAGTCCATCGCACGAGCATCGATCAACCCGCCCCGGCGCGCGAGTTTCTCGTGACGAGTTGCTAGAGCGCCCCGGCAGGAGGCATCACCGTGACCTCCTCGACGGCGATCCCCGGCCGGGTGACGATCGAGACCAGGAAGCCGGCGACGTCCTCGGGCTTCATCATCTTCGAACGATCGAAGCCGGGGCGATCGTCCCAGATCGGCGTGTCGGTCGCGCCGACCAGCAGCGTCGTTGCGCGGATGTTGAACGGGCGGGCCTCCTCGGCGAGGACCTTCATGAAGCCGAGCTGGCCGGCCTTGGCCGCCGTGTAGCCGCTGCAGTCGGTGAACGCGCGATGGGCGACATGCGAGCCGATCGCGACGATGTGGCCCTTGCGGAGGGCCTGCATCCGGCGCAGCGCCTCGCGCGCGCACAGCATGGTGCCCAGGATGTGGACGTTGAGCATCATGCGCAGGTCAGCGACCGAGGCATGGAGCACCGGGCCGAAGCTGCCCACGCCCGCCGAGCACACCAGCAAGTCGACCTGTGGCATCTCGGCGAACCGCGTCTTGACCTCGGCCTCGTCGGTGACGTCGAGGTGCGCCTGCACGACCTCGCCGAGCGCCGGCACGCGCGCTTGCCCGGTGGGAAACCGCCGGCCGGTGGAGAGCACCGCGGCGCCCTCGCTGGCCAGCGCCGCCGCGCACGCCGCGCCGATCCCGCTCGAGCCTCCGGTGACGATCGCGATCTTGCCGATCAGGCGCTTCATGCCGGCGACCTTACCGCGTCCATCGCTGCCGCGTTCCGACCATGGCCGGCGAGCCACGCCTCGAGGTCGGCGTTCGCGCGCTCGGCCATGCGCGGCTTCTTGTTGTCCTTGCGCGTGCCGGGCAGCGGCGGCAGCAGGCCATAGTTGACGTTGGTCGGGCCGTACTTGTAGCCCGGGTCGCGCGCTGCGGTGACGTGGTGGTAGAGCCCGCCGAGCATCGTCGTCGGAGGTGGCGGTGCGATCGGCCGCCCGGCGAGCTCGCCGGCGAGCATCCACGCGACGACCAGGCCCATCGCGCACGATTCGATGTAGCCCTCGACGCCCGTGAGCAGGCCGGCGAACCGGACGCTCGGCCGCGTGCGCAGCTCGAAGCGCGGCCCGAGTCGGCTCGGCGCATCGATGTACGTGTTGCGGTGGATCGACCCGAAGCGCAGGAACTCGGCGCGCGTGAGGCCGGGGATGGTGCGAAAGATCCGCTCCTGCTCGGGGTACGCCAGGCGGGTCTGGAACCCGACGAGGTTGTAGGCCGTGAGGTACTTGTTCTCGGGCCGCAGCTGGACCACCGCCCACGGCCGGTGCCCGGTCCTGGGATCGCGCAGGCCGATCGGGCGCATCGGGCCAAAGCGCAGGGTCTGCGGCCCGCGCTCGGCCATCACCTCGATCGGCATGCAGCTCTCGAAGTAGCGCGGCTCCTCGAACTCGTGCGGCAGCACCTTGCGGCCCGCGTTGACCTCGGTGACGAACGCCTCGTACTGCGCCTTGTCGAGCGGGCAGTTCACGTAGTCGCCGACGCCGCTATCGCCGGTGAGGCAGGACGGACCTGCCTCACCGGATCTGTGACACGGGGCCGCGGCTCGGTCGTCGTCGTCATGCGGCGCGAGGTCGGAGTCGCGGCCCCAGCGCGAGGCGCGAAACGCGGCGTCCCAGTCGATCGAATCGGCGGCGACGATCGGCGCGATCGCGTCGTAGAAGTACATGCGGTCGCCGCCGAGCTCGTTGCGGATGACCTCGCCCAGCGCGCCCTCGGTGAGCGGGCCGGTGCACACGATCACCGGCCCATCGGGCAGATCGTCGACCCGCCGGCGCTCGATCCGGATCCGCGGGTGGAGCGCCAGCCGCCGCGTGATCGCGCGCGCGAACCCGAAGCGCTCGACCGCGAGCGCCTGGCCGGCCGGCACGCGGTGCTGATCTGCGCACGCGATCACCAGCGAGCCGCAGCGCCGGAGCTCGTGCTTGAGCAGCCCGGCCGGCGCCACCGGATCGTCGCTGCGCAGCGAATTCGAGCACACCAGCTCTCCGCACAGCGGCGACTGGTGCGCGGGCGACAGCGAGAACGGCTTCATCTCGACGAGCGCGACGGCGAGCCCGGCCTCGGCGAGCTGCCACGCCGCCTCGCTGCCGGCCATCCCGGCGCCGACCACGGTGACGTCGGGCTCCATGGCCCTCACGCTACCACCAGCCAGGTGCTAGGCGGCGTTCTCTTCCGCTTCGTCGGTGCCCTGCTTCCAGTCGCACTCGAGGCAGCGCAGCGTGACGCCGCGCTTGGTCTCCTTCTTGACCACGAACTTGGCGTTGCAGATCGGGCACGGCTGCGGGATGGGCTTGTCCCACGCCACGAAGTCGCACTGCTTCTTCGCCCAGTTCGAGCAGCCGTAGAACGGCTTGCCGCGCCGCGACCGCTTCTCGGCGATGAACCCGCCGCAGCCCTGGCGCGGGCACTTCACGCCGAGCGAGATCGGCTTGGTGGTCTTGCACTCGGGGTACTTGGTGCAGGCCAGGAACGACCCGAACCGCCCGCGCTTGACCGTCATCGGCGCGCCGCAGGTCTCGCACACCTCGTCGGTGGTCTGCGGCGGGACCTTGTCCCACGTGCCGTCGAGGTTCTTGACCACCTCCTGGGTGTTGCGGCACTCGGGATAGCCCTGGCAGGCCAGGAACGACCCGTTGCGGCCCCACTTGATGACCATGGGCTTGCCGCACTTCTCGCACACCCACTCGGTCGCGATCTCCTCGCGCTTGACGTCGCGCATCTCCGTCCGCGCCTTCTCGAGCTCGTCCTTGAACGGCGTGTAGAACCCGCCGAGCAGCTTGCGCCAGTCGACCGCGCCCTCTTCGACCTTGTCGAGGTCGGACTCCATCTTCGCCGTGAAGTCCGAGTTCACGATCTCGGGGAAGCTCTCGACGAGCAGGCCGTTGACCAGGATGCCGAGCTCGGTCGGGAAGAACCGCGCCTCGCGCTTCTCGACGTAGCCGCGGTCGACGATGGTCGACATGATCGACGCGTAGGTCGACGGCCGGCCGATGCCGCGCTCCTCGAGCTCCTTGACCAGCGACGCCTCGGAGAACCGCGGCGGCGGCTGCGTGAAGTGCTGCTCGGGGCGGATCGACTCGAGCACGACCGGGTCGCCGACCTCGAGCGGCGGCAGCAGGCGGTCGGCCGATTCGGCGGCCTCGGCCTTGGCGTCGTCGGTCTCGGCGACCTCGTACACCTTGGTGTAGCCGGCGAACTTCATGACCTGGCCGGTGGCGCGCAGCACCGCGCGGCCGCGATCGAGGTCGACCGTGGTCGCGTCGTACACCGCGGGCACCATCTGCGAGGCCACGAAGCGCTGCCAGATCAGCGTGTAGAGCTTGGTCAGCTCGTTGCCCTCGGGGTGCTCGGCGAGCGCGCTCGCGACGCGATCGGGCGTCCACTCCATGAGCGTCGGGCGGATCGCCTCGTGCGCGTCCTGCGCGCGCTCCTTGTTGCCGTAGGTGTTCGGCTCCTCGGGCAGGTACTCGCGGCCGTAGGTGTCGGTGATGTGCTGGCGCAGCGCGGTCATCGCGTCGTTGGACACGCGCGTCGAATCGGTACGCATGTACGTGATGAGACCGGTCGGGCCCTCGTCGCCGAGCTCGACGCCCTCGTACAACCGCTGGGCGAGCGCCATCGTGCGCTTGGCCGAGAACCGGAGCTTGCGCGCGGCGTCCTGCTGCAGCCGGCTCGTGATGAACGGCGCCTGCGGCTTCTTGCGCCGCTCCTTGCGATCGACCGACGCGACCACCGCGTCGCCGGCGGCGAGCTCGCTCGCGATCGCCTGCGCCTCGTCGGCGGTGGTGGGCTCGGCCTTCTCGCCGTTCCAGCGCCAGATCCGCGCCTCGAAGGCCATGGCCTTCGAGAATCGATCATCATCCTCGGCGCTTCGCGCCTTCGGTGGGGGCGGCGGCTGCGGCCCGTGGCAGGTGGCCTCGACCGACCAGTACTCCTCGGGCTTGAACGCGGCGATCTCGGCGTCGCGCTCGCACACCAGGCGCACCGCGACCGACTGCACGCGCCCGGCCGACAGCCCGCGCTGCACCTTGTTCCACAGGATCGGGCTGATCTCGTAGCCCACGATGCGATCGAGGATCCGGCGCGCCTGCTGCGCGTCGGTCTTGTTCATGTCGATCTCCTGTGGCGCTGCGATCGCCGCGGCCACGCCCTTCTTCGTGATCTCGTTGATGAGGACGCGCTTCAAGTTCGAGTTGACGTCCTTGATCTCCTCGGAGATGTGCCACGCGATCGCCTCGCCCTCGCGATCGGGGTCGGACGCGAGGTAGACGGTCTCGTTCTCGCGCGCGGCCTTGCGGATCTCCGCCACGACCTTCTTCTTGCCCTCGATGACCTCGTAGACCGGCTCGAAGTTGTTCTCGAGGTCCACGCCGATCTTCGACTTCGGCAGGTCGCGGACGTGGCCGACCGACGCCTTCACCACGAAGCCGCTGCCCAGGTACTTGCCGATCGTGCGCGCCTTGGCGGGCGACTCCACGACGACCAGCGCCGAGCCGGGCTTGACCTTCTTGGGCTTCTTCGCCGGCTCGTCGTGCTCCTCGTGGTCGTGCTCGACCTCGGCCGCCTTGCCCTTGGGCGCCTTGGCGGTCTTGCCCGCGGGCTTGCCCTTGGCGGGCACCGGCTTGGCGTCGGCCTTGGTCTTGGTGCGCGCCTCTGCCTTCGGCTTGGTCATCACCGCGGGCTTGTGGCTCCCCGCGGGCTTCGCAGCGCGCGTTCCCTTCTTGTCACCCTTGTCGCCGCCCGCTTCCTTCACGGGCTTGGTGCTCTTGGCCTTGGCTTTCGCCGCAGCCGCCTTGCGGCCCTTCTGTTCATCGCTTGGGCTCACTGCATCCTCTCGATCATAGGTAGCGCGCGTAACACCACGCGCACCGTGAGACCGGTATGGCGGACAATCTCGTCGATTCCCACCGCACCGTTCGCGATCGCGTCGCGCACCTGCCGCGCGATCGGATCGATCACGCCTGGCGCGCGGTGACGCGGCGTGCCCGCGAGTGCGAGCTCCGCGTCGAATTCGGTTTCGATCACCGCCGCGCCCGCCGCGAGCAAGCGCTCGCAGCCGGCGCTGCCGGGCATCGCCGCGACGATCCGGCCGTAGCGCCGGCCCGCGGCCGCGGTCGACAGCGATCCCGATCGCACGTCGGCCTCGACGACGATCACGACGTCCGCGAGCGCGGCGATCAGCGTGTTGCGCTGCGGGAACGTCGACGGGCGCGGAGGCGTGCCGTCGGGCAAGAGGCCCGCGAGCGTGCCGCCGGCGCCGAGGACCTCCGAGAACATCGGTGCGTGCCGCACCGGGTACGGCACGTCGAGCCCGCTGCCCAGCACGACCGTGGTGGCGGCGCGGGCCGCGAGCGCGCCGCGATGCGCCGCGCCGTCGACGCCGAGCGCACCGCCGGACACGATCTGAACGCCGCGCGCCGCAAGGTGGCGGCCCAGTGCATGCGCGCGGTCCATCGCCATCCGCGACGCGGCCCGCGCGCCCACGATCGCCACGGCGGGCCGATCGGCGAGCGCCGCACCGCGCAGGTACACCGGGTGCTTCCATCCGAGCGCTTGAAGGCGCTGGGGGAGCTGCTCCGGATTCACCACGACAGTGCTCACAGGGGGGAAGCAATTAGCCACCCGGGGCACCGCCGTCAAGTCCGAGCACTTCGGCCCGAGCATTTTCAGCAGCTTGGAGCGTCGCGCGCGCGATCGCTACCTTATATACGGTGTGCGCTGGACCACCGCGGCTACTTCGTGGCTTGCATGACCACACGGTCGCCGATGCTCAGCTCCTGCACCGTCAGGGTCACGAGCCCGACCGAGATGCGCTCGCCGACGTCGACGATCGTGACCTTGCCGAGCCGGCGCGACGGGAACTTCCGGTCGTCCTGGCCGGCCTGCAGGCTCATGTTCTTGGGATACGCGTCGCCGCGCCGCACCACGAACATCGCGTTGCCCACCTCGAGGCCCGACTTGCGCCCGAGGTCGACGAACACGACCTCGCCGTCGCCGATCAGCTGATCGTAGGTCAGCATCGCGACGACCGTGCCCTGCACGTCGACCTTGGCCGGCACGGGCGGCACGTTCTTGAACGTGCGCAGCAGCGGGCCGACCTTGGCGCCGCGCTCGATCTCCTGGTTGGCGTCGGTGATCACGCCGCGCGCGCGCTTGTCCTGGGTGACCGCGGTGACCTCGAGCGTGCCGAGCACGCGCACGTACGCGCCGACCTCGGTGCCGCCGGACTTCACGACGTTGTCGGGGACGTACACCGAGTAGCGCTCGCCGGGCTTGGGCGGGTGCGACGCGGGATAGCTCAGGTACACCTGATCGCCGTCGCCGAGCAGCACCTTCTCGTCGACCGCGCCGTCGATCGTGATCGAGCGATCGAGGTCGGACTTCTCGACGAACGCGGTCTGCTTGATGCCGACCTCGGTCCGGCGTGCGGGCGCGGGCAGCGCGTCGGCGGGCGCAGGCGCGGCACTCGTGTCGGGCTCGGCGGGCGCGGGCGTCGCCTGGGCGAACATGCCGCGCGGCAAGAGGCGCACGAGGTCGCCGGGATAGATCCAGTGCGGATTGGTGATCTGCGGGTTGTACGACCAGACCTTGGGCCACTGCCACGGATCGTTGAAGTACAGAAAGCAGATGTCCCACAGCGTGTCGCCGCGGCGAACCACGTGGAGCTCGGGTACTGCGCCGCTGCGCACCGCGACCGGCTCGTCGGGCGCGGGCGCGCTGCCGTCGCCGACGAAGTAGTTGGTCGGCTCGGTCTTGCTCTGCGCCGGCGTGACCTTGC
>DATIPJ010000162.1:0-5559 GCA_035472155.1 Kofleriaceae bacterium | reverse complement strand
CACGCGCTCGGCGCCGTCGCGGGCGTCGGCGACGACGGCGGACAGCTCGTCGCAGTCGGCGGCGCGGGCGGCGCCCTTGGCGTGGGAGAGGGACTCGGCCATCGCCTCGAGGTTTCCGGCGACGTAGGCGAGCGGGTTGTTGATCTCGTGGGCGATGCCCGCGGCGAGGGTGCCCAGGCTGGCCATGCGGTCGGAGACCAGGAGCTTGGCGTGCATGCGCTTGCGCTCGGTGACGTCGCGGCCGCTCGCGACGATGGTGAGCGCGCCGCCGATGTCGACCTGGATGGCGGAGACCTCGCAGGTGCGCCAGCTGCCGTCGGCGCCGCGCAGGCGCAGCTCGATGACCTCGGCGCTGTCGCCCGCGACGAGGGCGTCCAGCCGGCGGAACAGCTCGCCCGCGCGGCGGCGGTCGTCGCGGTGGATGCTGTCGATGAGCTCGAGCGGGTCCCAGCCGTCGCCCGGGCCGTCGACGCCGAGGAAGCGCCGGATGGCGACGTTGAGGTAGATGAGGCGGCGATCGCGGTAGACCGAGATCAGGTCGGGCATGAGGTCGATGACCGCGCGGAAGCTGGCGTCCGAGCGAGCGTGGAGCTGCTGGGTGCGGCGCACCAGGACGAAGCGCTGGCGCCACATGATCGCGGCCGCGAGCAGGACGGCGATGCCGACGAGGAACCACCGGGTCTGCCACCAGGCGGACTGGACGGTGAACGGCAGCTCGGTGGCGGGGCCCCAGCTGCCCGCGCCGATGCGCGCGCGGACCTCGAAGCGGTAGGTGCCGGGGAGGAGCGCGGGGTAGCGCGCCTGGCGCTGGTGGGTGACGCTCCACTCGCTCTCGGTGGGCGACAGGCGCACGGCGTACTCGACGCGCCGGGTGTCGAGCAGGCTCGAGGCGGCGAACTCGAGGGTGAGGGCGTTGCGATCGTGGGGCGTGTCGAGCGTGGCGCGGCCGGCGATCGGCTGGTCGCCGAGGCGGCCGCCGAGGAACGCGGTGCGCGGCGGCTCGGGTGGGCCGGCGTAGTCCTGGGCGATGACGTGGGTCGCGCCGCCGGTGGCGCCGAGCCAGAGCGAGCCGTCGTCGTCGATGAAGAACGCGGTGGCCGACGAGTCGTTGCCCGCCAGGCCGGCGTTCTCGTCGAAGTGGTCGAGGCCGCGTGGCGTGAGGACGTCGACACCGTCACCGGTGCCGATCCAGAACCGGCGCTGGCGGTCCTCGCCGAGGAAGTAGACCATGCCGGCGGTGAGGCCCTGGGCCGGCCCGATGTGCTCGACGTCGGAGACGTGGCCGTCGCGGTAGCGGAGGCAGCTGAAGCCGATCGCGGCGTTGTAGGTGACGCATATGCGGCCGTCGGCGCGCGCGGCCACGCGTCGCATCACCGAGCTCGGGAAGCCGGCGGAGGCGTCGAATCGATGCCAGGTGCCGCGGTCGAGCACGAGCAGGCCCTCGTCGGTGGCGGTCCAGATCTGGTCGCCGACCGCGATGACCGACGCGAAGCGCGCCGCCGGGCGCACGCCGGGGATCGCGACGTGCTCGAACGGGCCGGGCTGTGCGCCGGGGAGCCGGTAGAGGCCGGCCTTGGTCGCGATCCAGAGGTCGCCGTTGGGGCCCAGGCCGAGCGAGAGGATCGCGGCCTCGGCGGGCCAGGCGTGGTGGCCGAACGAGGTGATGTGCCCGGCGTCGTCGATGTAGAGCAGATCCGACGGCGCGCCGCCGACGAACATGCCGCCCTGCGGCGGGAACAGGAGGCTGCGCACCGTGCGGCCCTCCGTGCCGGGCAGGCACTGCCAGCGGCCCGCGGCGGCGCGCACCAGGCAGCGATTGGTGCCGAGCCACAGCGTGCCGTGCGGATCGCGCTGGAAGGTCCAGACGATGTCGCCGGGCAGGCCGCTCGCTGCGTTGTAGTGCTCGACGATGCCGCGCCCGCGCATCTGGAACAGGCCGGCGGCGCCGATCCAGACCGTGCCTTCGCGATCGACGAGGACCGACCTGGTCGCGGCGGCCGGCATGCCGACCGAGCGATCGATGAGGCGCCAGTGATCGCCGTCGCGATAGGCGACGCCCATGTCGGTGCCGACCAGGACGGTGCCGCGCGGACCGAGCGCCATACCCGACGGCGCGCCGACGAGGTCGAAGTGGGTGGGGAGCCCGTCGCTGATGTCGACCGCGCGCGCGGCGCCGCGCGGGAGGAGCCACATGCAGCGCGCCGTGCGGATCCACAGCGCGCCCTCGCGATCGCGGAGCACGCCGTCGATGCGCTCGGAGCCGACGCCGAGGTCGCCGAGGGTTTGCCACACGCCATCGCCCGCGCTGAGCCGGAGGGTGGCGCCGTCGCCGACGACCAACCCGGCCGGGTCGGCCCACAGCGCCCCGACCGCGCCCGTGCTTTGCCATCCCGGGGCGGGCGCGAACCCGCCCGAGGGCCCGCCGACGTAGAGGCCGGTCTCGCTGCCGACCCACAGCCGGCCGCTGAAGGTCGCCATCGCGCGGACGGAAATCTCCGGCATGCCTCCCGTGCTCGCGCGCGAAAATCCCGTGCCGGTCCAGCATCGAAGGCCGGTGCGATAGCCGAGGCACGCGTTGCCCTCGGGCCCGACGCCGACGACGTAGGCCTCGTCGGAGAATCGCGTGAAGCGCTCGCCGTCGAACCGGTACACGCCGTCCTCGGTGCCCAGCCAGAGAAACCCGCTCGCGTCCTGGGTCATGCTGGCGATCACGAGGTTGCGCAGGCCGTCGGCGGCGCCGAACAGGCGAAACGTGCGCTGGCCGCGCGGGAGCTCGTCCGGGAGGCTCGGCTCGTGGGCGCGGGCGGGCTGTGACAGCGCGACGAGCCACGACATTGCGATCGCGCAGCGCCAGGGCATCGTCACACCCCTCGGTCCGGCCGGCGGCGCGGAAACTGTAGGTGGGCGCGGGCGGCGCCGGCTGCGAGATCACCCGAGGCGCGCGCGGCGGCGGCGGCGGAGCACGGCCAGCGCGGCGATCGCCAGCGCGAGCGCGCTCGAGGCATCGGCCGAGGCACAGCTGTCACAGGCGTAGAAGCTCGTCGGTGCGAGCCCGGGCATCGACGAGCCGCCGGTGACGTCGCCGCCGGCCGCGATCCCGGTGCCGGTCAACGTCACCATCAGCGGCGTGCGCAGCTGCGGCGAGGTGATCGCCAGCGTCTTGCTGACGGCGCCCAGCTTGGTGGGATGGAACCCGACGCTGAACGTCACCGTCTGGCCGGGTCGCAGCATGTCCGGCGGCGGTGGGCTATCGACCGAGAACGGCACGTCGACCTGCGGCGCCTCGAGCTGCAGCGGCGAGACGTCGCAGTTCTGCAGCGTGACCTGCTGTGCGTTGCGGGTGTCGACGTGGATCGGCGTGGGCGCGAACCCGAGCGTGTCGGGCGCGATCGCCGGCCCGGCGTCGACGAACGTGGCGGTCAGCTTGGTGCGCATCGACGCGGGGTTCGCGACGTCGGTCATCCACACGACATCGTCGGTGACGAACCCGGCCACGGCGCGCCGCTTGGGCGTGGCGGCGACCAGCGCGCGCTGACCGGGCGCCAGCACGCTCGGGAATGCGAGCGGCGCCACCAGCTCCAGATCGAACGGCGAGTCGCTGCTCTGCAGCGCGGGCGCCATCACGCCGATCGTGGCCGTGCCGGTCGACGCCAGCTCGACGAGCCGCGGCATGGTCGGTTGCTGGACGCAGAACGTGCCGAGCGAGACCACGCCCGGTGCGCTGTACATCGCCATCACGGCGGTGCCGGCGATCGCGATGTTGCGCGTCGGGCCGACGCTCGGCGTCGCGACGATGCGGTTGGCCAGATCGCCCGCCGCCTGCGGCGCGACGCTGAGCTCGAGCATCGCGGGCACCGAGCTCGGTGCGCCGGCGACCGACATGCCCGGCACCTTGGTCTCGAGCTGGGCGCTCGTCAGCGTCACCGGTGCGCTGCTCGCGATCGCGATCGACCGGGTGACCTGGCCGCCGAGCCGGACCTCGCCGAGCAGGATCGCCGGAGGTGTCGCCGCGAGCTGCATCGCCGCGTCGCCCGCGCAGCGCAAGGTCACCTCGATCGCGGGGCTTGCGGCGTCGGTCGCGGCGAGCCGCAGCTGCGCCGTGAACATCCCGGGCGCCATCGCCCGGCAGGTCACGGTGATCGGCGTGGGCGCCGCGGTTGCGACGGTGAACATCGAAGCCGGGGCCACCGAGAACGGCCCGGGCGGCGTCAGCCCGACCATCCCCGCGCTCAGGTCGCGCGTGCCGCGGTTCGCGACCGTCAGCGTCAGCGACGCCGGTGTGTCGAGCGGCAGCGTGCCGAAATCGAGCACCGTCGGGCCGCCGACCAGCTCGAGCGTGGCGCCGCGGCCGATGCCGCGCAGCGGGATCGCCGTCGTGCGATCCGCGGTGTCGCGGTAGTTGACCAGCAGCGCCGCGCCGCGGCCGCCGATCGCGCTCGGGTCGAACACCAGATCGATGTCGACGAACGCACCGGCGCCCAGCGTGCAGCTCGGCGGCACCGCAGGCCCGCAGGGATCGTGCGCGGTGTAACTCCAGTCGCTGGCGCCGCCCGCGCCGCCGTCGAGCAGCTGGATGTCCGACAGCTTCAGCGCCTCGCCGCCCGGGTTCGCGATGCGCACCGTCGCGGTCGCCGTCCCCATCATCGTCTCGACCGCGCCGACGTCGATCGCGCTCGGCACCACCGACAGCACGGCCGCCATCGTCGGCAAGCCGGTGCAGGTCAGCGCGATCGGTGGCGCGCGCGTCCCCGCGCTGCTCGCGAGGTGCAGCACCGCCGCGTGCGCGCCCTCGCTGCGCGGCGTGCAGCTCACCACGACGCTGGTCGTCGCCCCCGGGGGCGTCGCCGGCACCGAGGCGTCGCACGCGCGCGCATCGGGGTTGCACGGCGCTGCCACGGTGAAGTTCGCGGCGCGATCGGTCGTCTCGATGAACAGCTTGTCGAGCGCCGCCGCGCCGGCGTTGCGCACCGCGATCGTCCGCGACAGCGGGCTGCCGATCGCGACCGCGCCGAAGTCCACCGCGGTGGGATCCGGCGCCAGATCGGCCCCGCCTGCATACGTGCACACCGCCTCGAACGCGAGCAGAACGGCGCCGCCCGCGGCCCGCGCGCGATACTCGCAGCGCTGCATGCTCGCCGGCGCCGCCGTACAGCTGATCGCCAGTGTGTGCGAGCCGCCGGCGGCCACCGTGAAGCCAGCGGCCGGCGCGTGCACGAACGCGGCGTCGCATCCGGGCTCCGCCGTGATGCTGCCGACGACGATCGCCGCCGCCGTGTCGTTGCGCAGCTCGATCGCCCCCGAGCCCGCACCGTTCACCGGCGCATCGATGACCTGGACCTCAGGGTCCGCGTGAAACGCCGGCGCCGCCGGGGCAGGCGCCGCCGCGGCCGCGCGCACGCCGTCTGCCCAGCCTGCGGCGAGCACGGCCCAGCTGGCGGCGGCGGTGGTGGCGAGCACGAGCACGCTCCTCGGGCGCGCCGTGCACGCGTTCACAGCCGTGCGATCACTCCGAGCGTCGGAACGAATACGTCCTCCTCGTAGTGTTCATCGACGAACAAG
>DATIPJ010000161.1:0-15925 GCA_035472155.1 Kofleriaceae bacterium | reverse complement strand
ATCGCCTATGCCCGCTACAGCGAGCTGCGCGATGACGTGACCCAGCAAATGGCGCGCGGCGGTTTGCTGGTGAAGGTCCACGATGCGTCGGGCCTCACGCTGGACACGCCGGTCCAGCTCGAGCTGGTGCTGCCCGACGGTCGGCCGCTGATCGGCCAGGCCCAGGTGCTCCAGGTGCTCGCCGGGTTCGGCGTCGCCGTCAGCGTCAGCGCCGAGCTCGTCGATCAGGCGCGCCGCGCCGCGGAGGGCCGCGATCCGATCGGCGCCGGCACCGCCCGCCACGAGAGAATTTTCGCCGACGGCAGCGTCGACAGCCGCGATCCGGCGGCGCAGCTCGCCGCGCAGCGCGCGCGCGCGTTCTCGACGCCACCGCTCGGCATGCGGGCCGACGGGCTGCCCTCGCCGCGCATGCGGTCGCCGAACAGCACGCCGCCGCCGATGCCCGTGATCGTCGACGGGCCGACCCGCGCCGAGAAGATCCACAAGGCGCTGTACGGCTCGCGCGACGAGCGCAATGCGATCCTGCGCGACCGCGATCGCACGCTGCACCCATTCGTGCTCAAGAACCCGCAGCTCAACGCCGACGACGTGATCGCGATCGCCAAGAACACGCAGGTGATGCCGGACCTGCTCAAGCTGATCGGCGAGCGCAAGGACTGGGTCCAGCGCCCCGCGATCGCACTCGCGCTCGCGCGCAACCCCAAGACGCCGCCCGATCTCGCGGTGCGCGTCCTCGAGTTCGTACCGGCCGAGGGGCTGCGCCAGCTCGCGCGCGGTTCCGGCGTGTTGCCTCACGTGGCGCAGGCCGCGCGCAAGCGCGTCATCGGCTGACGCGAACGAGCGTCGAAGTCACACGGGTTCCTCGCAGGCCCGCCGCAACACTGCGAGCTCATGGGTGCCGCATTTTGCACACCGGCAGCACGCACAGGGCATGCGCACTGCAATTACCTATCGTCCATGAAGTACTATCTTGGACTATCTTATGTATTCGTCGCCACTGCGTGCGCTGCGGGCGATGGCACGACGACGGACCCGCAGAGCGCGAATCCAGATCCGACTCAGGATCTCGGGGAGGTCGGTCAGCCGGACGATCCGGTGCAGTCGGCCGAATCGACGCAGCCGGCGCAATCAACGGCGCCGCAGGCGCAAGGGATGTCCGCGCCGACGATCAGCTGCGGTGGATCGACCACGATGCCCGCGAGCACGTCGTTGACCGGCGGGCCTGGCGTGCACCTGAACGGCGGCACCGATATCGTGTCTGGGGGATCCGCGACCTACTATGCGACCAGCAACGCGAGCACGGTGACCACCGAGCTGACGGTGAACCCGGCCCCCAATGCGGCGTTCCAGTACCTGCTGCTCGGCTCCGGCAAGAGCTATGCGACCAAGCAGCTGCGCATCCAGCGCGTCCCCGGCTCGGACGCTCTCCAGGCGATCGCGGGCAATGCCCCGATCGATTGCGGCGCGCTTCCGTCGAGCCAGGCGACGCCTGTGACGCTGTCGTGGGACTCGTCCGCGGGCACGTTCGACGTGCTGATCGCCGGCGCACCGTCGGCGTGCATGAACGTCGCGACGCGCATGGAAGGCCCGGTCCGCGGCATCCGCATGATCGACCAGGCCTTCGAGGGCTACGGCGGCCAGGTCGATTTCACCGACCTCTCGCTGTTCTGATCCGTCGCGGCGACCGCGGATCCTCAGTCGCAGCGGCCGATCCGCACGAGCAGATCCTGCGCAGTGCCGGCGATATCGGCCGGCGGTGAGGCAGCGAGCACGCGCTGCGTGGTGCGCCGGGCCTCGCGGCAGCGCCCCGAGAGGTGCTGCATGCGCCCGACCTCGAGCAGCGTCGACGGCGCCGAGTCCAGCGCATACGCGCGCTGGTAGTGCCCGAGCGCCTGCACGTAGTGGCCCGCGGCGGCCTGGGCGCGCGCGGTCGCGAGCAGCCCGGACGCAGTCTCGGATCCGGTCTCGGATCCGGTCTCCGATCCGGTCTCGGATCCGCTGGGCGAGACACTACCTGCGCCGCTCGTCGAGCCGCGTACGCCACGCTGGGCATCGGCGCTCGCCCCGGCCCCGCCGGTGGGCGACCCGCCGCTGCTGATCGCGAGCACAGCCGCGACCGCCCCGGCCGCCACGACGGCGGCGCCGATCCATACGGCGACCCGAGGCTTGCCGTCGGCCACGGCGGTCAGTTGAACCAGTAGCGGATGCCGATCGAGGCGTTGATATCGACGGCCGCCCCATGGGCGCCGTAGTTGAAGTACAGGTCGAAGATCGGGATCAGCTGGACGAAGAGATCGAGCGGCACGTTGTTGAAGTCGAGCGAGAGTCCGACCGGGACGCGCAGGCCGAGCGCGAACGCGCTGTCGTTGATGTCTCCGCTCCGGTCCTCGAAGTCCCAGAACCGGCCGCCGATCCCGACATAGAGCGGCAGCTCGAAGTCCGGGGTCGACGCCAGCGACACCGGATGAAACAGGTAGTCGGCGTAGATGTGCAGTCCGAACCGGTTGCGGTAGCTGTAAATATCGCCCACGCCAAAATCGAGCGCGCGGTCGGACGACAAGAAGTACTTGCCGTTGATGCCGGTGGGGGCGCCGAGCTCGAGGCCCAGGCCGAAAGTCTTGTTCGCATCGAACCGGCGGCCGCCGATCTGGCCTCCCGGGCGCGGGCGAGCCTCCGCGGTGGCGCCTGACGCGATGAACAAGGCGAGTCCAAAAGTGGCGAGCAATACGTTGCGTGCCGTCATTTGCACGCGATCCTAGCGCTCCGATCGCCCGCGACCTGGAGTTCGTGCACAATAACGATGTGGTCCGTCTCCACACCGTCGTCTGCATCTTGACGTCGGCAGCTGCATGTGGCTCAGGACCGAGCACGCCGAGGGCGGCTCCGCAGGAGCCACCGCCGCCGCCGATCGTCGCGCAGCCTGTCGCCGTCGACGCTGCGGTCCCCGACGCGCCCGAGCCGCCGAAGCTCACCTGCGACGACGGCACGGTGCCGGTCCCCGGGCACGCGCCCGAGCCCACGCTGTACTGCACGCGGCCCGATGGCGTGCGCCACGGCCCATTCATCACCACCTACCCCGATGGCTCTCCGCACATCACCGGCACGTACAAGGACGGCGCGCTCGACGGCCCGTGGCAGCGCTACGGCACCAGCGGCGCGGTGCTCGAGGCCGGCACCTACGCCGCGGGCCAGAAATCGGGGCGCTGGCAGATGACCAGCTCGCTCGGCGCGCTGCTCGGCACCTACGACATGCGCGCCGGCTCCGGCACCGAGCTGCACTGGCTCGACGACGGCACCCTCTACAGCGAGCGGTCGCTCAAGGCCGGCGCCAGGAGCGGCCCCGAGCGCATCTACGCGCCCGACGGCACGCCGGTCGTGTCGCAGCAGTGGGTGGCTGGCAAGCTCGATGGGGCGCGCGCGGCCGGTACGCGCGCCACCCTGCGCATCGAGGAGACCTATGCTGCCGGCGTGCGGCGCGGCAATCGCCAGATCTGGCAGTCGCAGCAGCTCCTGCTCGACGAGACCTACGACAAGCGCGGCAAGCTCGACGGCGACTACACGATCTGGCGCAACAAGAAGGTCGCTCGCGTGCACGGCCAGTACGAGCACGGCAAGCGCGAGGGCCTGTGGGTGTGGAGCGACCGCGACGCCAACAAGGAGCGCGAAGGCAACTACCTCGAAGGCAAGCGCGACGGCCCGTGGACCGAGTGGGTCGAGAACAAGATCGTGTTCACCGGGCACTACACGCGGGGCCGGCCCGACGGTGAGTTCATCTATTACGATCGCAACGAGAACGAGCTCGGCCGGTTCGAGATGAAGGACGGCACGGGCACGATGCTCACGTTCTGGCCCAACAAGAAGGTCGCGTCGCGCCAGCACTACTACCAGGGCGCGGCCGATGGCATCTACCAGGAGCTCACCAAGGAAGGCAAGGTCGTGGTGGAGGGCCGGTTCCGCGGCGACCAGAAGCACGGCATCTGGAGGGAGATGACGCCCGAGGGCATCCCGACGCTCGAGCAGACCTGGAAGCGCGGCAAGCTCGACGGTCCGGTCACCAAGTACGTCGATGGGGTGATCGCGACTCGGGCGACCTTCAAGGACGGCAAGGCGACCGGGCCGTACGCCGAGTTCCGCGCCGGCAAACCCGCGGTGACCGGCCAGTTCACCGACGACCGCCGCACCGGCACGTGGACCGAGTACGACGCCGAAGGCCGTGTCACGCTGACTGCGAGTTACAAGGACGGCGTGCTCGACGGCAACTGGCGGCAGCTGGTCGACGGCATCGTCGTCGAGGGCAGCCTGACGCAGGGTCGTCGCACCGGCACCTGGACCCGCACCGACAAGGCAGGCGTGGTGCGGCAGCTCACGTATTCGATGCCCTAGCCATCTGCGCCGACGAGCGGCGCCAAAGTGGCAAACGATTTCGCTGTGCAACCAAGTGCGCTCTCGCGCGTTCATAGTGCATGAGTGCCGTGAACCGCGACACCAAGACCCAATCGACGCTGATCGCCCTCGCTCGCTCGCGCCGGATGCAGCGCGCCGTGGCGCATGCCCATCTCCATCGCGGCCAGTCGCTGCCCACGCTGCGAAGCTCACTCGGTTACATGACCTCGACCGCGCGGGTCACCGAGGAGGCCGAGTCGAGCGGCCACCGGATGTCGCTGCTCGGGATCGCGCCGTTCGACGGCATCGCGTATGTCGTCGAGGAGATCGGCGGCGACCACGCGCCGGTGGTCTACCGGCTGTATCTGCGCGGCCCGCGCCAGGGCCACCTCGTGCCGCTTCATGCCTGGTACGAGCACTCGAACGACGAGCGCGAGCTGCGGGCGCGCATCGCGGCGCTGGCGCCGACCCTCGAGCCGGCCTATCCGACGGCGTCCGAGGCCTGGATGCTGTCGACGCGGATCATCCAGCGCCGCGCGCTGCGCGCAGCCGGCGCCGCCGCCTGCAGCGAGCTGCCGATCCGCAAGTTCGCGCTCCAGCTCGTCGTCGAGCCGGTGAGCGGCATCGGGCCTGCGGGCCAGTCGACCGTGACGGCGTTCCTCCATCCGCACGCCCAGCTCACCGAGGTCTGGGCGCTCGGCGGCGAGGCCGGCTTCCCGCGCCACCTGGCGATCGCGCGCGTGAGCTTCACCGGTATCCCGAGCGGGGTCGGGCTACGCAAGGACACGATGGTGCTCCTGACGTCGGCCGCCTACGGCCTCGACGAGCCCATTTCTGCCGTGTGATCACGGCATTGGGGCACGTGATCCAATCACTCACACGATCTCGCGCAGCCTGGTAACTTCGCAGGGCTCGCACCGTAGGAGCCCCAGGAGATCGATGCGCCTCGCCGTCCTCGTATGCATTGTCGCGACCGCCGCCTGTGGAGGCGGCAACGCAGCCCCCGATGCCGACGAGGGCCTGGCGTGCGTGGAGGCCAAGCGCGGCGAGGACTACCACATCAACCTCGAGCACCCGGGCGCAAAGGGCCAGCTCGACTTCGTGCTGACGTCGGCGACCCCCGCGCCGCCCGGGTTCAGCGACAACACCTGGGTCGTCCAGATCAACGCGATGTCGGCCGGCGTGGTCGGCGCGCCGGCGGCCGATGCGACCCTGACCGTCACGCCGTTCATGCCTGATCACGCGCACGGCACGCTTCGGGTCGACGTGCAGCCGATGCCCGACGCAGGGCAGTACAAGCTGAGCCCGATCACGCTGTGGATGGCGGGCCTCTGGGAGATCACGATCGACGCGACCTCCGGCACCGCGCACGACAGCACGGTCTATCGCTTCTGCATCGTGCCCTAGCGCCAATGCCGCCGGTGCAGCTCGTCGCAGCTTGAGACGCATAGCGTCCGTGGATCGCGTGCCCTGGAATCGGGGTTCGCGGGTTTCATACAGACGGATGATGCGAGGTGCTCTCATGCAAATGCGTCGCGACTGTGCGCGTGCTCTGTTGCTTGGCCTGGCCTGCGTCATCGGGCTCGCATGTAGCAGCAGCCACGAGGGTGAGACCTGCGGCAGTATCGCGGGCATCCGGTGCGCGACCGATGAGTACTGCGATTTCACGGACAACGAGTGCGGCATTGCCGATGGCGGTGGGACCTGCAAGCGGCGGCCGGAGGCTTGCCCGGACATCTTCAGGCCGACGTGCGCGTGCAACGGCCAGGTGTATGGCAGCGAGTGCGACGCGGCCGCGCACGGCTTCGATGTCAGCACCAATGGCAACTGTCAGGCGCCTGCGGGCTACTTCATGTGCGGCGGCGGGTTCTGCGACCTCAGCATGTACTGCAGGCGCGAGAGCGATCCGTCGGGCATGGCCGCGTTCGGCTGCGTGCGATTGCCCTCGGGGTGCTCGAGCTCGGCCAGCTGCGGCTGCGTGTCGGCCGAGGACTGCGGCGAGAGCTGTACGGGCGACGCGCAGGACGGCCTGACGCTCACCTGTCCATGAGGGCGTCGGCTTCGACCGCCCTCGCGAGTCCGGTCCTAGCGCGGGTTGCAATTGGTGTTCATCGCCGCGCCTGTGCCCTTGGTCGCGCGGCTCCACGTGCTCTGGGCGCCGAGGATGTCGAGCGTGCGGAGCTGGCTGGCGACCGTCGGGGCGAGGTCGCCCGAGCCGACCAGATCGTCGAGCAGCGCGTAGCTCAGCGGACGGATCCGGGTCCGGGCCGTGATGGTCTCGATCGAGGTGAACGATGGGCCGACGTCGAATCGCGCCTTCGACGAGTGATCGAAATCGGGCGAGTTCTTGTCGAGGGTGATCGGCGCGCGCAATAGCTCGCTGCGGACCTGCGCGATGTCCCAGAAGAAGTGGGCCGGCGACCCGTCGTCCTTGAAGGCGCTGTCCCACAGATGCGTGAGGTGCATGTCGTCGACCTCGTCGATGCGCGTGCGCTCCGGCGGATCTTCGCCAACGGCGACCACGCCGCTCGACATCACGACGTTGCCGCCCGCGTCGGTCGCGATCACCTCGAGCCACGCGCGGCGGTCCTGGGCGGCGCCGGTCGGCCACTTGTGGCCGGTGCCGATCGAGTCGATGCGCACGGTGAGCGTGCCCGGTGGATCGAGGCAGATGCCGCCGGGCTGGACGTTGCTCGCAAACGGCGCCGGGCCGACGATCACGACCGCCGGATCGAGGTCGCGCTTGATCCCGGCCGCCTGCTCCTCGAGCTGCGGAAACGGTGTCAGCGCCTGGTCGATGCCCGGCCACATGTGCTCGTGGAAGCCCGCGCTGCGCGACTTGACGTCGAGGCCGGGCGCATCGGCGATCACGCCGGTCGACGACCGCATGTGGCAGTCGCCGCAGCTGAGGTGCTGGCGCGCGATGGTCGATGCGAAGATCGTCGTCTTCCATTCGGCGAACGTGCGCTCGAGCTCGACGCCGCGCGGCGTGACGACGTCGTGGCACGAGCCGCAGATCTCGGACTGGTTCTTGTCCGAGTCCATCAGCGGGTCGTGGGCTGAGTGGTGCGCCGGCGAGCTGACCGGGTCGGTCGCGCCGCCGCGCATGGTCTGATCGTTGGCGAGCACGAGGCCGTTGTTGTGGTCGGCGGTGACCGTCTTGACGTTGTGGCAGAAGTAGCAGGTGATGCCGCGCGCGATCGGCGGCAGCTGCGCCGGGTCGAAGTTGGCGCCGGTGGTGAGCCCGAGCTGCACTGCCATCGGCGCGTGGCACTGCACGCAGAACGTGCCGAGCGAGCCGCTGGTCTCGCGCTGGCCGCGCTGGTTCATCGCGACGAACACCGGGTCGTCGGACGCGTAGGCGTGCATCGAGCCCGACCACTGATCGAAGTGCTTGGGGTGACACTCCTTGCAGGTCTGGGGATCCTGCAGCTCGGCGATCGAGAGCACCGGCCCATCGCCGCACGCGGCCGGGACGATCGCAGCGAGCGCAGCGATCGCGACGAGCGGGGCGGACGCGGCGCGCGCGCGCTTCACGGCGAGCCTCCCGCGGCGCCGCTGGGGGCGGGCGCGCCGGCCTGAACCCACTGGATCAGCGCGCAACGCTCTCCCTCGCGGAGCGGATCACCGGGCGGCATCTGGTACGACGCGCCCAGCGAGCTGGTTCGCACGACGACCTTGCTGCACGAGGGGTCGCCCGGCTTGACGCGGCCGGCGGTCAGCGCGGCGTATGCGGACGCCTCGTCGGCGAACGACATGCCGCCGGAGCGGCCGACCGCCGAATGACAGGCGGCATCGGCGGAGCCGCAGGTAGCTTTGAGGGTCATGGTGTAGAGGTTGTCGAACGTCGGCTGGTAGAACGGCGCGCAGGACGTGCTCACATCGATGCACTCGGGCGGTGGATCCGACGTGCAGCCCAGCGGCGCGGCCGCGAGCGCTGCCGAGAGCCACAGCCTTTGCATCTCCCGCACTCTACTCGGGATCCTTCGATCGGGCAGCGCCGGTGGGCGAGCGAGTGCGCCGGCGCACGTCAGGTGGGTCCGTGCCAGCGCGCCGTCGAGAGCGGCGCGAGCTGTGACACCAGTCGCTGGTAGCGGCGATAGGCCTCCTCGGCGGCGGGCCCCGCGGCCGGATCGGGCGTGAACACCGCGCTGGGCGGCGCCACGCGGCCGGCGAGCGAGGCCAGATCAGCGGCGAGGCCGGCGGCGACCGCGGCGATCATCGCGGCGCCGAGCGGCGTGGCGTCGGTGCACGCGGCGACGTGGTGCGGCACCCCGAGGATGTCGGCGCGGATCTGGGCCCAGACCCGGCTCTGCGCGCCACCGCCGACGAGGAGGATCTCGCGCGCGGGCAAGCCGAGCTCGCCGAGCCGCTCGACGACGTCGCGCGCCGCGAACGCGAGGCCCTCGAGCACCGCGCGTGCGACGTGGCCGCGCTCGTGCCCCGCCGCCAGCCCGTGCAGCGTGCCGCGTGCATGCGGTCGCCACACCGGCGTCATCGCACCGGCGAGCGCGGGGATGAAGGTCACGCCGGCCGCGCCGGGCGGTGCGCTGCGCGCGAGCGCATCGAGCTCGGCGTCGCTCGCCAGGCCGAGCATGCGGGTCGCCCAGCGCACCGCGCCGCCCGACATCCAGCCCGGGTTCTCGACGAAGAACGCGCCGGTCGGGAACGCATGGGTCTCCACCATCGGCTCGGGCGCGCGGTCGAGCACGGGCGACGCCGACAGCGCGCCGACCACCTCGGCGGTGCCGATCGCGCACACGACCGGGCCCGGCGCGATCACGCCCGCGCCGAGCGGCGACGCGAAGTCATCACCGGTGCCGACGGCGATCGGGGTGCCTGCCGGGAGCCCGGTGAGCCGTGCGCCCTCGGCGGTCAGCGCGCCGGCGACCTCGCAGGCCGGCCGGATCCGCGGCAGCTCGTCGGGCGCGACCTCGAACGCATCGAGTAGCTCCGCGGCCCACCGCGCGGTGGCGAGCTCGAGCAGCATGGTGGTCGACGCCAGCGCGGGATCGATCACCGCGGCGCCGGTCAGCCGCTCGACGAGGTAGCTGACCGGCTGGTGAAACCGCGCCGCGCCCGCGCACGCGCGCCGCAGCCACGCGATCTTCGGCGCCATGTGGCTGGCGTCTGCGACCTGACCCGTCAGCGAGAACACCAGGTGGGCATCGGCCCGCGCGGCGTCGCCGACCGCGCGGCGGTCCTGCCAGATCAGCGCGGCGTGGAGCGGACGCCCACCCGCGTCGACGGCGATGCAGCCATCGAGCTGGCCGGTGATCGCGACCGCGGCGATCGCATCGGGGGCCGCGCCGGCCCGGGCGAGCGCGCCGGCGATCGCGGGCCCGAGCGCAGCCTCCCAGGTTCGCGGATCCTGCTCGGCGCGATCCGGCTCGGGGTAGCGCGTGTCGTAGCCGATCGCGTGCTGGCCGCGCACCGCGAGCGTGTCATCGCACACCACTGCCTTGAGGCTCTGCGTGCCGAGATCAATGCCGACGACGAACACCCGGCGAGCATAGTGCAGCTCGGACATCATTCGTATTCGATGTCGTGGATCCCCTGGCTCACCACCCCCACGATCACGATATCGATGACGAACCCCATCAGCGCCCCGACGGCCGCCGTCGCGCCGACGGAGATGCGATGCGGCGCATCCGGATCGATGAAGCGGTTGGCGATGCTCGCGGCGAGGGCACCCGTGCCCGCGCCGATCGCCGTACACCCCGGACCCGCCGTCGCGATCGACACCGCCGCAAGCGCCGAAAGAAGCCGCATGACCCGCTGCGAAGCAATGGTCGAACCAGCTCGCTCGCCACGTCACCACCCTGGAACCTCCATGAACCTCGGAGATCTGGCCACGCGTCTGCGATCGGCGGGTGTCAGATCCTGGTCGCTATTCACCAGATCCGCCGCGCGCTACTACAAGGCGTGAACTTCTTCGGTCATGCAGCGGTCGCGAGCTGGTCGACCGCGGAGCCCGGCGCGGTGCTCGGCGCGATGCTGCCCGACCTTGCCACGATGAGCGGCGGCCGCATCCAGTCGGCCGACGACGCGGCGGTCGAAGCCGGTATCGCGCTCCACCACCGGACCGACGCCGCGTTTCACCAGCTCCCGGTCGTCCTGGGCCTCATGCGCGAGCTCGACCATGCGCTGAGCGAGCGGCACTGCGCCCGCGGTCCGCGCCGCGCGGTGGCGCACATCGGCGTGGAGCTGCTGCTCGACGGCGTCCTCACCGACGAGCCGCCCTATCGCACGGCCTATCTCGCCGGCCTGGCGCACGAGCCGTCGCTCGTCTGGCGCGATGCCGACGAGGCCGCGCGGTTCGCGTTCGTGCTCGAGCGGCTGCGCACGCGCGGCGTACCCGAGGACCTGAAGCGCCCCGATGCGATCACCACGCGCCTCTCGCGCATCCTCGCGCACCGGCCGCTCCTCGCACCGTCGCCCGACGACCTGCGCGCGATCCATGCCGCGCTGGTTGCCTTCCAGCCGCGGATCGATGTCTCCGCCGACACCGTGATGCGCGCGATGCGCGCCGCGCTCGAGAACCGCGCCCCGCCGGCCGCGGGCTGACTTCAGCCGCGCGCGATCCGGAACGCGTGGTGCACGCGCGGGTCGCGGAAGTCCGGCGGCATCGTCGCGTGCGTCATGTCGGTCACCGCGATCGACGGGTCGCCGAGCTCGAGCTTGAACCGGCGGAGGTTGGTCGAGAACCACACGGCGCCGGCGCACACGGCGAGGACGTCGTCGAGGAGCGACGCGTGGTCGCGCTGCACGTCCCACGTGCCGTCCATGCGCTTGGAGTTGGAGAACGTCGGCGGATCGACGACGATGACGTCCCAGCGCCGGCGCGCGCGCCGCGCATCGGCGAGGAACTCGCGGACGTCGGCGCGCACGAGCTCGCCGGCGAGGCCGTTGAGCGCCAGGTTCTCGCCCGCCCACTCGAGGTAGGTGTTGGATAGATCGACGGTCGTGGTCTGCATGCCGGCGGCGGCGGCGTAGACCGAGAATGCGCCGGTGTAGCCGAACAGGTTCAGCATCGTGCGCGCCGGCTCCGCGGCGACCCGCGCGCGCGTGATGCGATGATCGAGGAACAGCCCGGTGTCGACGTAGTCACTCAGGTTGACGCGGAAGCGATGGCCGCCCTCGCGCACGACGCGCCACGCGCCGCGATCGCCCTGGCGCTCGTACTGCTGGCCGGCGCCGCGGTGGGCGAGCCGCTCGCGATGCTTGACGTGGACCTCGGCCGGCTCGAGCGCGGTGCGGACCGCGGCGACCGCGTCGTCGAGCCAGGGCACGGCATCGTCGCGTTCGAACGCGCGATAGTCGTTGATCACGAGCGCGTCCTCGTAGCGGTCGATGGTCAGCGGGATCTCGGGGATGTCGCGGTCGTAGACCCGCCAGCACGTGACGCCTTCGCGGCGCGCCCACCTGGCCAGGTGTCGTGCGTTCTTGCGCACGCGGTTGGCGAGCATCTCCATCGGCGGCGTCATGGACCGGGAAGCGTCATACCCCGGCGACGCCGCGCTGGCTCTTCACGCGGTACTCGAGCGCGACCGCGCGGCGGCCGAGCGGCGGCAGCGCGACGGTCCAGGTGACCATGCCGCGGTCGTCGACGGCTCGGGCGGTGACCTGAACGATGTCCTCGCCGCCGGGCTCGTCCTTGCCGAGGCGGTAGGCGTCGGGCGAGGCGACCTGGACCTCGACCTGCTCGACCTCGGAGATCGGAACTCGCTCGGTGACGGTGACCTCGCGCGGCTCGGAGCCGAGGTTCGACAGCCGCACGGCGACGCGCACGGTCTGGACGTTCCAGCCGCCGAGCAGGCCGGCCTCGTCGCGCTCGCGGGTCTCGGTGCGGTGGGCGCGCACGTCGGCCTCGGGGCCGAATCCGAGCTGGAGCTTCTCGCCGGGCGCGACGAAGCCGACCTCGGTCCGCCCGACGTAGCCCGACGACATCACGAGGTCGACCGGGCCGGCGAGCAGCGGCGCGCTGCCGGTGTTGGCCAGGCGCGCGCGCACGTGGACCCACGGCGAGCGCAAGGGGATCGCGAGCAGATCGAGCTCGGCGCTCGACGCAAAGTTGCCGACCGGCACGCGGTGCGGCGCGCCATCGGCCGCGACCGTCGCGCGCTCGGCGCGCAGCGTGACGCCGAGGCCGCCGTCGTCGATCCCCGGCACGGCGCCCGGTCCCTGGCCCGGGGCGGCGCTGCCCAGGCCCGTGGTCTGGTGCTCGTGCTCGCGCGCCTCGACGGTGACCGTCTCGGGCCGGCGGCGCGCAAAGAGCTCGTCGTCGACGAGGTCGGGCGGCTCGGCGCCGAGCGATGGCCGCTCGAGCGAGAACACCAGCTCGGCGTCCGTCCAGTCCTCGCCGGTGGCCTGCCAGACGCACGCGGTGGTCTGCCAGTCCATGGTCGCCTGGGCGTTGCCCTCGCCGCGGACCAGCACCGCGCGATGGTACGGCCGCCACGCCGCGCCCGGGACCACGTAGCCGATCGCGATCGCGACCTCGCCGGGCGCATCGACGAACAGATCGATCACCAGGCGCGCCGCCTGCTCGCCGGCCTGGGCCTCGGCGCGCGCGATGCGGTCCTTGAGCCGGGCGAGCGCAGCGTCGAGGTCGGAGACCTCGAGCTCGGCGGCCACCCGCCGTGCGCGCGCGGCCGCATCGCCGGTGTCGAGCGCGGCGAGCTGGGCGCCGGCGGTCGGAGCGGCGCTCGCGCGGGTGGCCGCGGTGGCCAGGTCGCGCAGCGCGGCGGTCGCGACCTCGACGAGCGCGGTCAGCTCGGCGCGCGCCGCCTCGAGCCGGGCCCCCGCCGCGTCGCGCGCGGTCTCGAGCCGCACCCGCTCGGCGTGCAGCGCGGCCGGCCCGCCTTCCGCCGCGACCGCGGGGTCGCGCCACGGTGCGAGATAGCGCTCGCAGCGCACGTCGAGCACGCGCGCGCCGGTCGCGGTGGCGGTGAGCGTCTTGTCCGCGAGCACCGGCGCCACGCGCTCGACCACCAGGCGGTGCTGGCCGGCGGCGAGCGTTGCCGTGCCGCGCCGCGAGACGGCCGCGCGGTCCTCGAGCACGGTCACCGAGGTGATCGGCGCGTTCACGATTCTCTCCGGTTGCCGCCGATGAGCTCGAGCTTGCCGGCGATCTTGACCTCGTACGCGGCGCGCAGCGCACGCTTGCTTCGGGCGGGGACCGACAGCCGCCAGCGGTAGCCGCCGCGCAGGCGGCGCTCGCGCGGCGCGTCGGGGTCGGGCGTCCAGCGCTCCCACACAGGCTCGATCCGGCCGACGATCACCTCGACGTCATCGTCGCCCTCGCGAGCCACCGGCACGCGCTCGCGCACCTCGAGCTCGATCGCGCGCTCGCTCAGGTTGTCGATGTCGATCTTGATCGCATGATGCAAGCGCAGGCCGCCGCGCAGAACGCCGGTCGCCTCCTCGCGGAACTCGGTGTTGCGCGCCAGCTTGACCGCGGCGTCGACCCCGAGCCCGACCTCGACCGACGCGCCGGGCGGCGTCTGCTCGACGGAGCTGGTCACCAGGAACGTCCCGCGGTCGTAGACATCGATCGGCCCGGGCAGGAGGGGCCCGGCGAGCGGGTTGGCGATCGTGGCGATCCGGAACACATCGGGCTGCTCGCGCGGCACCGCGACGTGGCGCAGCTTCGCGGTGCTCGGCCTGGCGGTGACCGCGATCGAGTGCCACGCGCCGTCGGCGCGCACGTCGACCGTGCCGTCGGTGGCGTACGCATAGTCGTAGGTATGCGGCCAGTCCGCCGAACAGCCGCCGGGCAGCGCGAGCACCTGGAGCCGCGCGACCGCCGTGGCGACCTCGCCCTCGAGGGCCGCGGCGCGCCGATCCGACGTCGCTGCGATCAGGGCGCCGCGCTGCGGCGAGCCGGGCGGCGCCATCCGCAGGTTGCCGTAGTCGAGCCGCGGCGGTGGTGGCGGCGGCACGATCGGGCTCGCGGCGATCGCGTCCTCGCCGACCGAACGGTCGCGACCGCCGGCGCCCTCGGCCGCGAGCAGGGTCTGGATCGCACCACCGACCAGGCCCCCGCGGCTGCGCTTGGCCGACGGCGCCTGCGGCGCAGCGAAGGCAACCGGCATCGGCTGCGTGCGCGCCGGCGCCGGCGGCGCCATGGCCTGCATCGCCGCGCCCGGCGGCGGTGGCATCGCTGGCGGCCCGTGCCGCGCGTCGTCCTCGCCGAAGTTGGCCGGCAGCGCGCCCGTGCGCTGGCCGATCCGCCCGGTGCCGACGCGCAGCCCCGCGTCGTCGGGAAACGCGCGCAGATAATCGAGGTACAGCCCCGAGGCACCCACCGGAGGCGCGCGAAACCCGGCGCGCCGCGGCTCGTGCTGCCGCCGCCCGATCCGCTGCGCGGCGAGCTCGGGCAGCGCGCCGAACCGCTCGGGCTCGGCCGTCGACAACCGCAGCGCCACGCCCGTCCAGTCCTCGCCGGTGTCCTGCGCGATGCTGGCGCGCAGCTCGAACGTGGCGGTCTCGCCGTCGAGCCGCGCCACGTAGCTCGGCGTCCAGCGCGCCGCGGCCACCTGGTACTCGAGGTGCAGCGTCGCCGCGCCGGTCGCTCCGTTCGGAGCGAGCTCGAGCTCGACGTACTTGCGCAGCTCGTGCAGCTTGGCGGCGCGCGCCGAGCCAGTGCGGCGATCGCGATCGTGCGCGGCGGCGAACGCGCGCAGCGCCTCCTCGACCTCGCGCCGGGCCGCGGCGGCCTGCTCGCGCAGCGCCAGCTCGCGCTCGGCCCGCAGCGCGACCAGGGTGCGGCGCGCGTCGACGATCGCGGCCCAGGCCGGCGGCGGCTCCTCGCTCTCGATCGCCAGCGCGATCGGCGCCGACGCCAGCCGCGCGAGCGCGCCATCGAGCCGCTCGACCTCGGCCTCGGCGAGCGCGACCCGCCTTCGCGCCGCGCGAACCTCCGGCGTGTCCTCGTCGGCCGCTGCCTCGCTCGCCGGCGCATCGAGCCCGACGCGCACCGCGGTCACCATCGCGCCGCCCTCGGCCTCGATCCGCACGGTGTCGTCGATCACAGCCGCGGGGAGCCCTCCGATCCGTATGCGCGTCGAACCACGCGTGGGCTCGTCCGCCGGAAGCGCGGCGGTCCGCCGGATCCGAGCACCGCGCGCGTACAGCGTGACCTCTGTGATCCGCGACTCCACCACCATGGCGGACGAGCGTCGACGCGGCGCGAACGACTGTCAAGCCATTGCCGGCGCCAGCGGGGCTGTACTACTGTCGTAGTGACATTATTTGGCCGTCTTACGGGAAAGGGATACTCATGCTTCGGAAGCTCTCACGAGGATTGTTGATCGGGTCGCTGATGGCGCTCGCCGCGTGCGGCACTGCGCGCGTCATCCATCGCGATCAGACGGGCGGTGTGCTCGAGCTGCAGGGTGATCGCGGCAAGGCGATGGAGCAAGCCAACCAGGAGATGTCCGGGCACTGCGGACCCGGCAACTGGACGATCACCTCCGAAGGCGAGGAAGCGGTCGGTACCGACACCGTCACGCGCGAGGACCAGGCGAGCGACACCAAG
>DATIPJ010000160.1:0-3397 GCA_035472155.1 Kofleriaceae bacterium | reverse complement strand
CCCAGTGGCGCCGCTGCCAGTCCCAGCGCCCGCCGATCCAGACATAACCGCGGCGAGCCTCGTGGCGCTCCTCGCGCAGCGGCGGCGGCGCCTCGCGCGGCCCCCTGTCGTGGCGGTCGCGCTGGATCACGCGGACCTGTGCGAACGAGCTCGATGCCGTGCCGAGCAGCATCGCCGTGGCGATTCCCGTCGAGACCAGCACCCGATGTAGATGACAGCGCATCAATCCTCCTGGACGAACGGTGGACGCAGTCTACCGCCGATTATTCATGCGACACCGGCGTCACCGCCGCGGACCTCGTCGATGAGGCACATATTACGATGCGTTGCGCACTGCCCGCGGGTGGTCGATGGACCTGCACCTCCGCCCGTTTGCGTGGCTGCGACAACGGCGCAGGCGATCCGAGGTAGAGTCCGCGCAATGAAATCGGCTGTTCTCCTCGTGGGTCTACTGGTTGCGTGCTCGCACCCCGCCTCCCCACCCGCGACACCGGCCAGCACCTCGGCCATGAGCGCGCCGGCGCCGGCGCCCGCCGCCGCGCCCGCGGCCAAGCCGATCACGCTCACGATCCTGGGCACCAACGACCTGCACGGCGCGCTCGATCGCCTGCCGCTGCTCGCCGGCTTCATCGCCAACGTGCGCGCGGCGCGCGCGGCGGACGGCGGCGGCGTGGTCCTGGTCGATGGCGGCGATATGTTCCAGGGCACGCTCGAGTCCAACCTCTCCGAGGGGGCCGACGTCGTGCGCGCCTACAACCAGATCGGCTACACCGCGGTCGCGTTCGGCAACCACGAGTTCGACTACGGCCCGGTGGGCCCGCACGCGGTGGCCAGCGGCGACGAGGACCCGCGCGGCGCGCTCAAGGCGCGCGTGAGCGAGGCGAAATTTCCGTTCGTGGTGTCGAACATCGCCGACGCGGCGACCGGTGCGCACCTGGCGTGGCCCAACGTGGTGCCGTCGCTCGTCGTCGAGGTCGCGGGCGTCAAGGTCGGCGTCATCGGCGCGACCACCGAGGCGACGCCGCACACCACGATGCCGGCCAACTTCGCCGGGCTGCAGATGACACCGACCGCACAGGCGATCACCGAGCAGGCCGCGGCGCTGCGCGGCAAGGGCGCCCAGGTCATCGTCGCGACGATGCACATCGGCGCGGCCTGCAAGAGCTTCGATAATCCCGACGACTCGTCGTCGTGCGACAAGAACGACGAGCTGTTCCGCCTGCTCGCCGCGCTACCGAAGGGCACCGTCGATGTCATCGTCGGTGGCCACACCCACGCGGGCATCGCGCACCGGCTCGAGGGCGTGGCCGTGATCGAGTCGTTCGCCTCGGGGCGCGCGTTCGGCCGCGTCGACCTGCAGATCGGTCCCGACGGCAAGGTCGCGGGCGTCCACATCGACAAGCCGCACTGGATGTGCGAGGTCGACAAGGATGGAACCCCCGTGCCGGTCTCGGCGTGCGCGCCGGGCGACTACGAGGGCAAGCCCGTGGTCGCCGACCCCGCCGTGCAGCGCATCGTCGACGAGGCGGTCGCCAAGGCCGCCGAGCGCCGCAAGGAGAAGCTCGGCGTGACCGTCAGCCAGATCATCAAGCGCGCGTGGGCGGTCGAGTCCGCCGAGGGCAATCTGTTCTGCGACCTGATGCTGGCGGCGCGGCCCGACGCCCAGGTCGCGCTCACCAACGGCGGCGGCCTGCGCGCCGACATCCCGGCCGGCGAGCTGACCTACGGCCAGCTGTTCGAGGCCATACCGTTCGACAACCGGTTCGCGATCGTCGAGGTCACCGGCGACGAGCTCCAGCGCCTGGTGACCACGAACCTACGCCGCGGCGGGGCGATCCTGTCGTGGGGCGGGCTCGCCGCCAGGGCGCGCTGCGCCGGCGACAAGCTCGACGTGCGGATCCGCGTCGCGGGCAAGCCGCTCGATCCCAAGCGCCGCTACAAGATCGTGACCAGCGACTTCCTGGCCTCGGGCGGCAACGGCGTGTTTCCGCCGCTCAAGCTGCCCGAGAAGGCAACCCAGGTGACCGAGACGATCATCCGCGAGGCGTTTCGCGACGTCCTGCGCGGCTGGAAGGGCAAGGCCACGCTCGACCCCGCCAAGCTGTACGCGCCCACCGCGCGCCGACTCGACTACGAGGGCACGCGTCCGCTCGCGTGCGGCAGCGAGGAGCCGAGCAAGGAGAAGGAACAATGAAGGAGCGAGCATGAGCGCTGCACCGTCATACATGGCCAACTGGTCGCCAGGCAGCTGGACCACCAAGCCGGCCCAGCAGCAGGTCGGCTATGCGGATCAGGTCGCCCTCGCGCGCGTGATCGACGAGATCGGGCGCCTACCGCCGCTGGTCACGTCGTGGGAGATCGAGCAGCTACGCGGCGAGCTAGCGCGCGCGGCGCGCGGCGAGGCGTTCGTGCTCCAGGGCGGCGACTGCGCCGAGAGCTTCGACGATTGCCGGTCCGAGCCGATCGCCGCGAAGCTCAAGATCCTGCTCCAGATGTCGCTCGTGCTGGTGCACGGCACGCGCAAGCCGGTGGTTCGCATCGGCCGCATCGCGGGGCAGTACGCCAAGCCGCGCTCGGCGGACCTCGAGACCCGCGGCGGCGTCACGCTGCCGGCCTACCGCGGCGACATCATCAACCGCGATCCGTTCACGCCGGCCGACCGCGAGCCCGATCCGACGCTGATGCTGCGCGCGTACGAGCGCGCGGGGCTGACGCTCAATTTCATCCGCGCGCTGGTCGACGGCGGGTTCGCCGACCTCCACCACCCCGAGTACTGGGACGTGTCGTTCGCCGCGGGCACGCCGAACGCCTCGCAGTACGAGCGCATCGTCGAAGCGATCCGCGAGTCGCTCGACTTCGTGTCGGCGATCACCGGCGTCGAGAGCGAGGTCCTGCGCCGGGTCGACGTGTTCACCAGCCACGAGGCGCTCGCGCTGCCCTACGAGCAGGCGCAGACCCGCCGCGTGCCGCGCCGCCCGGGCTGGTACAACCTGTCGACCCATTTCCCGTGGATCGGCATGCGCACGGCGCAGCTCGACGGTGCGCACGTCGAGTTTCACCGCGGCATCCAGAACCCGCTCGGCATCAAGATCGGCCCGTCCATGACGACCGAGTGGCTGCTCGGTCTGCTCGACGTCCTCGATCCGGAACAGACGCCGGGGCGGATCAACCTGATCTGCCGCATGGGCGCCGGCCAGGTCGCGAGCAAGCTGCCGCCGCTCGTCGAGGCGGTGCGGCGCGCCGGCCGCCAGGTGCTCTGGATCTGCGACCCGATGCACGGCAACACCGAGACCACGCCGACTGGCATCAAGACCCGGCGGTTCGACAAGGTTGTCGACGAGCTCGAGCAGAGCTTCGCGATGCACAGCGAGCTCGGGTCGCGGCTGGGCGGCGTACA
>DATIPJ010000159.1:0-3277 GCA_035472155.1 Kofleriaceae bacterium | reverse complement strand
GCGAGCGCGAGCGAGATCGTCGCGGGTGCGCTGAAGAACCTCGACCGCGCGGCGATCATCGGCACGCGCACGTTCGGCAAGGGCTCCGTGCAGGAGCTGTACGACAACGAGGATCACTCCAAGCTCAAGCTGACGATCGCGCAGTACCTGACCCCGGGCGATCGCTCGATCCAGAACCTCGGCATCGTGCCGGACATCCAGCTCCAGCGGATGTACATCCCCGACAAGAACGACTCGCCGCAGGACATCGTCCGGATGCTCGCGCCGACCCGCACCTACGGCGAGAAGGACCTCGACGCGCACCTGGTGTCGACCTACGCCAAGGACATCGACAAGCCGGCGTTCGAGCTGCCGTTCCTGGTCGAGCGCAAGAAGCAGCCGAGCGGCGCGGTCGCCGAGGTCAAGCCGGTCGACGACGACGATGCGGATGACGACGACGAGATCGCCGAGGACTTCGAGATCCGGTTCGCCAAGCAGCTGGTGTCGAGCGTCAGCGCGTCGACCCGGCCCAAGCTGGTCGCCGGCGCCGGCAAGCTGGTGTCGAGCGCGCGCTCCGACGAGGAGAAGAAGCTGGTCGCCGCGCTGCAGACGATCGGCGTCGACTGGAACGCGCCGCCGGTGACCGCCGCGGCCGCCAAGCCCAGCCTCGATGTCTCGATCACCGCGTCGCCGTCGGGCCACATCAAGGCCGGCGACACCGTCACGGTGACCGCCACGGTCAAGAACACCGGCACCGAGACCGCGTATCGCGTGCTGCCGCGCATCCAGGGAGATGACCCCGTGTTCGAGGACGCCGAGCTGCCGATCGGCAAGGTCGCGCCCGGTGAGACCAAGATGTACTCGACCAAGCTGCAGGTCCCCAAGGACGCGCTCGATCGCGTGGATCGGCTCGGCGTCGAGGTCCGCGAGGCGCACAACGCGATCACCCACGTCACGCCCGCCGAGCTCAAGATCGAAGCGGCGCCGCGCCCGGTGTTCGCTTACGCCTGGCAGCTGATCGACGACGGCAACGGCGACGGCCTGGTCCAGCGCGGCGAGCACTACCGCCTGCAAGTCCAGATCAAGAACACCGGCGCGGGCCCGACGCAGGAGGCTACCGTGCTGCTGCGCAACGCGACCGGCGACGGCGTCGTGCTCGACAAGTCGCGCGCCGAGCTCAAGGATGCGCTGGCGCCCGGCCAGATCAAGGAGATCGAGTTCCCGCTCGCGACCGATGCCACGCTGCGCGGCGACGAGCTCGTCGTCGAGCTGATGGCGTACGACTCGGCGCTCGACGTCCAGGCCAGCGACAAGCTGCACTTCAAGCTGTCGCCGGTGGTGCCGTCGCAGCCGCGCAGCGGCGAGGTCACCGCGAAGGCGCAGGCGACGATCCGCGCCGGCGCCTCCGAGGAAGCGAGCGTCGTCGGCTTCGCGTCCAAGGGCGCGAGCTATGCGGCGATCGCGTCGTTCGGCGCGTGGACCAAGGTCAAGCTCAACGCGGCCGGGACCAAGGTCGGCTTCCTGCCCAACGGGACGGTCTCGAGTGGTGGCTCGGGGCTGGGCCAGTTCACGCAGACCTGGAACTCGACGCCCCCGATGATCGCGCTGAACCTCAAGGGCCTCGAGACCGCCGCCGACACCTACAAGCTGTCGGGCAACGTCTCGGGCGAGCAGCACGTCGAGGACGTCTACATCTTTGTCTCGAACCCGCGCTCGAAGATCGAGAGCCGCAAGGTGTTCTACCGCTCGAACCGCAGCGGCAAGGACGGCAAGCAGCTGGACTTCTCGACCGACCTTCCGCTGTGGCCCGGGTCGAACATGGTGACCGTGGTCGCCCGCGCCAGCAGCGAGGTCCGCTCGGTGAAGACGATGTACGTCTATCGCGAGCCGCCGCTGACCGCGAAGGCGCCCTGACCGCGGACCGAGCGAGGCCCGGTCTGACGCACCGCTCCGCCGCGGCCGACCGGTCGGGCCGCGCGGCAGCGCCGCTGCATTTTGCCGATCTTTGGCGACCGGCTGGCAGACGCGGTGCCCCAAGACGGCCTTCCGTCTGGCAAAATTGGCCCACTGAATCGCCGCCCGGCCTCCGGCGTCTCACTGGGTGACATGCGCAACCTCACATCTCGCAGCGTGCTCTTGGGTGCAGCCATCCTGGCGGTCGCAGCTCCCGCGTATGCCGACGACGTGTCGGGTTCTTACGACGTGAAGTTCGAGCAAGTCTCGACGAACTGCGAGCATCCGCTGGCGTATCCCCAGCACGGGACGCTCAAGATCGAGCTCAAAGGCGCGGACATGCAGGTCGACATCGATCGCACCCCGATCATGCTCGGCAAGTCCGCAAAGCCAGGCAAAGTCAGCGCGAAGTCGCCGCGGCCGGGGCACACGCCGATCGAGGGCATGGATGGCGTGTTCTCGGTCGCGGGGCGCATCACCACCGAAGGCATGCTGTCGCTCGTGATGGTCGGCGAATACCAGACGGCCGGGAAGCCGCTGTGCACGCAGTCGTGGAACCTCGCGGGGCTGCGCGCCCGATCCGATAAAGCGGATAAGCCTGACAAGGGTGACAAGAAGAAGTAGCCACGACGCGCTCCGCGCTGCGGTATGAAGGTGGCCATGCGACTCGTGTGGCTTGTGTTGACTGCCGCCGCGTGCGGCCGCTCGTCTCCGGCGGTCGTGCAGCGACCTCCTGCCGCGCCACAACCGAGCGCGCCGGTGCACGCCGCGCCGGCGAAGCCACCGCAGAGCCCGTATCCCGGCGCCGAGCGGCGCCCGGTCACGGACAGCTACGGCGACGTCAAGGTCGTCGACGAGTATCGCTGGCTCGAGGACGCCCGGAGCCCGACGGTGATCGCGTGGACCGCGGCACAGAACCAGCTGACGCGCAGCCGGCTCGACGCGCTGCCCGACCGGTCCAAGATCCACGATCGCGTCGCGCAGCTGCTGTCGAGCACGGCGCCCGAGTACCTCAAGGTGGAGGTCGTCGGCACCGGCGTGCTCGCGCTCGAGCGGCGGCCGCCCAAGCAGCAGGCGCTGCTCGTCGAGCTCGCCGATCCGGCCAAGCCGGAGACCGAGCGCGTGGTGCTCGATCCCAACGAGCTCGACGCAAGCGGCAAGACCGCGATCGACTTCTTCGTGCCCTCGCGCGACGGCAAGCGCGTCGGCGTCTCGCTGTCGAAGGGCGGCTCGGAGAGCGGCGACGTCCACGTGGTTGACGTCGCCACCGGCAAGGCGCTCGGCGACGTCGTGCCGCGGGTCAACGGCGGCACCGCGGGCGGTGCGATCGCATGGAATGCCGAGG
>DATIPJ010000158.1:0-2877 GCA_035472155.1 Kofleriaceae bacterium | reverse complement strand
AGCGTCGCCGGGTAGCTGACCGACGCGCGCGAGATGTTCTGTGCGCTCGAATTGATGATCTGGGTGACCAGCGCGCCGGTGATGCCCTCGCCGGGGTTCTCGGTCGACGCGCGCGCGGTGATGATGTGCACCGCGGCGCAGGCCTCGATGGCTTCACCGCTGGAATCAACCTCCGGATCATCGGCGACGTCATCGGCAGTGACGCACGCACCGAACACGAGCGAGGACACGAGAATCGAGCTGGCAAGCAGGGTGTTCTTCATGGACGACTCCATCTGGTGAGCGAGGGTTCGTTCCGATCCCCAGTGCGCTGCACAAGGGATCGGGCGTTGGCCGGCAGCGCGGGACGCCAAACGACAGGTAGACGGCCCATTAAAAACTGTCAAGTTCCTAAATCGCCGATCGCGTTTCTGCGCAAAGTTCCGACGACGATCTGAATTGCCAGTGTGCGAGATGACGATTTCAAGGAACCATATAGATTAAGAAATGCCACGGATCTCAACTGCGTCCGTGGTGCCGTGTGTGACGGCGAGGTCAATGTGAACGCTGCGATGCGGCGCGCTCGACACCAGCGTGCGCCGCGCCTTGCGACCCGTCGGGCGGCGGCGCCGCGGCCGCCGGTGCGCGGCTCGCGAGCCCCTCGAGCACGTCGAACAAGAGCGGCCCGGCGGCCTCGGAGCCGACCAGCTCGGCGCTCGGCCGGTGGTCGACGTTGCCGGTCCACACGACGACGGTGTATGCCGGCCCCGAGCCAACCGCCCACGCATCGCGGAACCCGAAGCTCGTGCCGGTCTTCCAGTGGATCTGCGCCGGCATGCCCGTCACGTCGCGCCGCTTCGGAAAATCCGGCCGATCGCGCAGCGCGAGCGCCTGCTGCGTGAGCCACGCCGCGCCCGGGCCGAAGATCGAGAGGCCGCTCGGCGCGTCGTCGTGCGACGCGACCAGGTGCAGCGGGCGATACGTCCCGCCCTCGGCGAGCGTGGCGTACAGACTGGCAGCGCGATCCCCGCGAGCACGGTGCACATCGACGCGTCATGTTGGGCCTCTATCAGGCGCTCAACGCCTACCTCCGCACGACCATTCCACGGGGCGCACCAAGCACTCCGCCTGGGTCGCTGCGGTCTCGTTCCCGGCGGGCCGGCTCCCGCGATGCCCGAAGGCGTCGTCAACGAGCTCTGCGGTGGCGAAGCGGCAGCTCGATCATTCCTCAGCGGCGGCTTTGCGAACCAGGTCCTCGAAGATTCCAGTCAACTCCGCTGCGTGTGCCGCGAGATAGCGCCGGCACGCCTCGATCTCGATGCCTGCCTTGACGAGCTCGATGACGTCAACCCGATCCTTCTGTCGAGGAGACTTGAGCTTCATGTAGACCAACTGTGGGGCCTCGATCATCGAGCCCATTGGGGCGTCGAGCGCATTCGCCAGATGCTCCTCGCCTGTCTGTACGGAGAGCAGGTCGATCGCGACGCCATCGACCTGGATGGGGACCCCGGGCTTCATGCTCACGAAACCACCGGGGTGATGTTCGAATGCCTCATCGCCGACAAGGAAGTCGACATCTCTCGTCGCTCGCGGATTGCCATTGGCGCCAACAGCAAGGCCACCGACCACGACATGGCGAACCCCCAATGCACTCAGGGCGCTCGAAGCCAGTCGCATGGCATCGAGCACCTTGGCGGCAACCACATTGTCGAGCAGCGACGGATCGGGCTTCATCGTGCGTCCTCTTGCTCGAGCGCCGGCGATCGATAGGTGTGGCGATACCAGCACCGGTCGAGTATGCCACACGACCGCCGACACGCGAGCAAGATGCCGGGGCCTACAGCGGCTGCATCGTGATCGGCACGCCGCCGAGCACGGCGTTGCCGGAGAGCGGATCGCGCAGCGTCTCGTCGAACAGCGCGTTCAGGTTCGCGCCGGGCCGCTCGCTGGCCAGCCCGAGCTTCGCGCCCGGCTGATCGTGGCCCCAGCCGTGCGGCAGGCTGACCACGCCGGGCATCATGTCGTCGCTGATCTCGACCTCGACCTCGATCGTGCGCGGCCCGTTCGCGATCCGCGCACGGCCGCCGTCGCGCAGCCCGAGCCGCGTGGCATCGATCGAGCTCACCAGCGCCGTGCAGCGGAACCGGCCCTTGGCGAGCACCGGCAGGTTGTGCATCCAGCTGTTGTTCGATCGCAGCTGCCGCCGCCCCACGATCACCAGGTCCGGCACTTCACGCGCCAGGTCCGCCCGCGCGCGGCCGAGGTCGTCGAGCAAGAGCGGCGGCGCCAGCTCGATCTTCCCCGATGGCGTGCGCAGCGCCTCCGGAATTCGCGGCTCCAGCGGCCCGAAGTCGATCCCCGCCGGCGTCGCCTTCAGCTTCGCCAGCGTCACGCCGCCGGGCGTCATGCCGAACCGGTCGCCGTACGGCCCGCCGCGCAGCGCAACATCCAGCAGCCGCTCCGGCCCGGTCAGCCCGCTCACCGCTGCGAGCACCGCATCCGCCATCGGGCCCGCCACGCGCCGCACATCCTCGGCCGTCAGCTCGTCGTCGATCCGCCGCACGTCGGCCGCCGCCCCCTTGCCGGTCGCAATCGCCACCAGCTTGAGCAGGATCTCCCACTCCTCCGGGCGCGGCTCCACCGTCGGAAACACCGGCAGGCTCACCCGCGCCGTGTTGCGCCACGACAGCTGCGGGAATGCGACGTCATAATGCAGATCCTCGAGCGGCGACAGCCCGGGCAAGATCACATCGGCGTGCCGCGTCGTCTCGTTCAGATAGATATCCACGCTCACCATCAGCTCCAGCTGATCGAGCGCCGCCGCCACCTGCGCCCCGTTCGGCGCCGACAGCACCGGATTGGTCGCCACCGAGATCACCGCCTTCAGCTGGCCGAGAT
>DATIPJ010000157.1:0-2059 GCA_035472155.1 Kofleriaceae bacterium | reverse complement strand
CCGGTGCGCAGGCGACGACCGCGTCGGCGGCGCGCGCGACCTCGCCGAGGAGCTCCGCGGCGGTGGCGACCGCGCGGTCGGCGGCCCGGCCGATGCCGGCCTTGGCGCGCGCGGCGAGCAGCGAGGCGATCGCCGCGTCGGGGAGCGGCTCGACGCCGCCGATCGCCTGGGCTGCGATCGCGATCCGCGCGAGGTGCTCGACGAGCTCGAGCCGCAGCAGCGCCTGCTCGGGGTCGGCGCCCCAGGCGATCGCGCCGTGGTTGCCGAGCAGCGCGGCATCGACCAGCTCGCACCACGGGGCGAGCGCGGCGCGCGCGGCGTCGCCGGGCTGGGCGTAGGGCAGCTTGGGGATGCGCGGCCCGAGCGAGACCACGGCCTCGGCAATGAACGGCCGCTCGATCGGGTTGCTGCGACTGGCGCTGATCGCGGTCGCGTTCGGTGGATGGGCGTGGACCACGCAGCCGACGTCGGGCCGCCGCTCGTAGACCACGAGGTGCAGGCCGATCTCGCCGAAGACCTTGCCGCGGCCGTGGACCTGGCCGCGCGCGTCGACCTCGATCAGATCGCGGTCGCCGATCAGGCGCTTCGAGGTCGCGGTCGGCGTGGCGAGGAAGCGAGCGCCGTCGCGCGCGGTGACGTTGCCGTCGTGGTTGGCGACCCAGCCGGCCGCGTGCAGCTGGCGCGCGACCTCGGCGACCTGCACGCGCAGCGGCTTCACGCCGTCTCCACCTGGTCGACGATCCCGACGATGATCGACCGGATCGGCACGATGTCACCGGCCTTGAGAATCTGACGCACGCCGTTGCCCTCGGTCAGCACCAGGACCTTGTCGCCGACGCCGGCCTGGGCGTGGTCGATCGCGACGAAGCTGGCGCCGGCGTCGCCGCCGCGCTCGTCGAGCGGCTGCACCACGAACAGTGTGCGCCCGACGTACGCGGGGTGCTTGGCCGCGGCCCACATCGGGCCGACCACGCGGCAGTACCTCATGGCGCGTCGATTCCGTCGACGATGCCGACGATCGCGGCGTCGACCGGCACGAAGTGCGGATCGCAGGCCAGCGCGGCTTCGCGCGAGCCGACCAGGTAGACGAAGTCGCCGACGCCGGCCTGCACGGTATCGACCGCCGCCTGGAGGTCGCCGACCGGCGCGCCGCGCTCGTCGACCGGCTGCACGAGGAGCAGCTTCTTGCCCTCGAGGCCGGCCGCCTTGCGCTCGGCGACCACGGTGCCCTTGACGATGCCCAGATACATCGCGGCGAGGGTAGTGCGCGCAGTGGTGCTCCGTCAAACCGTGACGGGCCGTGACGGGCCGCAACGGGCGCGGCGGGGTCAGCGGAACGTGCCGGCGACCTGCTGGCCGCCGGGGGTGACCGCCACGCGGACCTCGGTCGTCTTCGACAGCGAGAGCTTGAGCGCGATACCGCCCGTGACCAGGGTCGCGGCACCGAGGATATCCGCCGCGAGCGAGAGCCGTGAGACCAGCTTGGACTTGTTGTCCAGGTCGCGCGCGCGGGCCGGCCCAGCCTCGGGCTGCACTGGCTTCTCGTTGCGGAGCGACTTCAGGTCGCGCGAGTCCTTGTACGCGATGCCGCCGGTGACCAGCGCACCGGCGCCCAGCACGGCGGTGGTGATCCAGAGGCGATAGGCCCAGTTCACCTGCTTGACGACGACGGCCGGCCTTTCGGGCGTTCCGATCGCGCTGCCCGAGTCTGCGATCGTGAACTGCACCGGGGCGATATCGCCGGCGGCCACGTCGACATAGCGCGTCTCGGCGGGGTGCCCGTCGCAGTCGGCGTTGACCTTGCGGTGGCCGATGCTGACCAGCACGGGCTCGCGCAGCGGCGTGCGCGAGACGTGCTCGTCGTCGATCGTGATCTCGCAGCCGGGGACGTTCGAGGTGACCGAGACCCGGCCGACTCGCGACTGCAGGATCTCGAGCGTGGTCTCGACCTCGCTGCGGTGCGCCGCCTGCGCGCCGGCCTCATTGAGGTAGCGCTCGAGCGTGGTCAGCGCGGCCGCGTAGTTCTGCAGCTGGTAATAGGTCTGCCCGATGTTGTAGA
>DATIPJ010000156.1:0-8522 GCA_035472155.1 Kofleriaceae bacterium | reverse complement strand
TCCATCCGCGCATGGTCGGCACGATCGTGGTGCAGTGAGATCCCGCCCATGACGCCGGCAAAGGGCTACACACGGCGCGGCCGCACCGACGGCGCAGCGCTCGACGCACGCTGCCGCTCAGCGCGATCGCAATGTGCGCAGCTCCTCGCGCCGACTCGCGAGGAGCTCTCGAGAACAGGACATCAAGCCAACGGCGCTGGGACTACTCTCATGCAGGACTGGTTGCCGCTCGCGCGATTTTCTTCGCCGCATCCGCGCCTCTCCGCGGCGCGATCCGGAAACCGCGAGGCGACCTGGTACTCGATCGGGTCGCGCTGACCCGCGACACGATCCCGGTGGGTCCAAAGGCCACGAGCGAGCGCGCTTCGCCATCCGACCGGTCTCGGACACCTCGGCGGGGTCGCCGTCGCGATCGGCGAGCCACAGGCGCCACTCGCGGCCGCGTCGCCACCGTGGTCACCTCGCCATCGGCGGGTCGGCTCGTGATTGGCGGGTCGGCTCGTGATTGGTGGGTCGGCTCGTGATTGGTGGGTCGGCTCGTGATGGCGGGTCGGCTCGTGATCGGCGGGCCGGCTCTGGTCGGCCGTCGGCTTCGCGCGGGCGGTATGCGGGCGAACAGGTTTCGGGCAACTTGACGCCAGAGCTGGCCATCGCCGGCCCGTGGATCGACGGCGAAACGGGCCGCCCGCAGAAAAAATGGGAGGCGAAATGCGCGTGCTTCTGCCGTGTGCTCACAGCGCGCGAGCGGCGCCTGGCCCGGAGTTAGGCCGCGCGGGCGCGAGGTGAGTCACACGCACTAACAGCGGGGAAGGGTGCGGTGATCGGCGGGTTTGCGACCCGTGGTGCGACGCGACCTCTGCCTTCTGGAGGCCTCAGATGCTCGACGAAATCGGCCGATTCAAGAGACTCGCCTGTGTCCTGTGTGCGTCGGTTCTGGTCACCGCGATGGGGTGCGGGACCGACGCTGCTCCCCCCGGTGGTGGCGATGATGTACAGCCGCCTCCCCCGCCTCCACCTACCGGCGGCGACCCGGGCGTGTTCTCGGCGCGGATCTCGAGATCGAGCACGATCGCGATCACCGAGGACAACTCCCACCTCGCGATGGTCAACCCCGACGACGGCTCTCTGTCGGTGTTTGCGACCGCGGACAACTCGCGCACGGCCAAGGTCCCGACCGGAGCCAATCCGTCGAGCGTCGTGATCTCGGCCGACAACAAGACCGCGTACGTCTCCAATCGCGGCGATGCCACGGTCGTGAAGATCACCGGCATCGATGGCGGAACGCCCGTCATCAGCGGCATGGCCGATGTCGGCGCCGAGCCGGCCGGCCTCGCGCTGTCGCCGAGCGGCAAGCGGTTGTTCGTCGCCGAGTTCGCCGGCAGCCGGGTCTCGATCATCAACACGTCGACGATGGCGATCGAGTCGTCGGTGGCGGTCGATCGCCCGCGCGCGTTGCTCGTGACCAACAACGGCGACACCAACGACGCCGACGAGAACCTGGTGGTCACCCAGTACTACGGCGTGCCCGTCGAGGGCCGCGAGGCCAAGGACGACGGCCGCACCGGCCGGGTCCTGGTGTTCTCGCTGGCGACCTTGACCAAGGCCTCGGAGATCACGCTGTCGCCGATCGACAGCGGGCTCGGCGTGATGACCTCGCCCAACCAGCTCGCCGCGATCGCGGCCGCCGGCAACCGCGTGTACGTCACCAGCGTGTCGGCGTCGCCCGAGGGGCCGACCAAGTTCGACGGCAACGTGTTCCCGGTGGTGTACGTGGCCGACCTCGGCAGCGCCTCCGAGGTCCGCGACGGGAGCGGCACGGCGAACCTCACCGCCAAGCTGCGCGACGCCATTCCGAATCCCACGGCCGCTTCGCCGCGGTTCTTCCCCGGGGACCTCAGCGACATCGCCTTCCTCGGCAACACCCAGGTCGCCTACGCCGTCGGTAAGGCCGGCGACGTCATGGTCCGCATGGCGTACGGCACCAACAAGCTCGACGTCGGCTCGACGCAGAACAAGGAGATCGACCTCGCCGGCAACGCCACGATCGGCACCTGCCAGGAACCGATCGGCGTGGTCGTCTCGCAGGACCTGATGCGCGCGTACGTCAACTGCTGGGTCTCGCGCCGCCTCGCGATGGTCGACCTCAGCATCCAGACCATGACCCAGACCTTCGAGGCTTCGCCGGCGCCGGCGAACGCGGTCGAGGCGTCGATCCAGCGCGGCAAGCGGTTCTACTTCACCGGCCGCGCGCGCTGGTCGGCAGCGGAGGGCAACGGCGCCAAGGGCGGCGAGGGCTGGTCGTCGTGCGCCTCGTGCCACCCCGACGGCCTCAGCGATAACATCACCTGGATCTTCGGCTCCGGCCCGCGCCAGACCACCTCCATGGATGGCTCGTTCTCCCACGGCGCCGGGCCGCAGAAGCAGCGCATGTTCAACTGGACCGGCGTCAACGACGAGATGCACGACTTCGAGGCAAATACCCGCGGTGTCTCTGGCGGCCTCGGTGCAATCACGACGGCGGCGGTCGCGACCGACTGCAACCAACTCGACAAGGAGGCAGCAACCCCGGTGGTTCTCAACGGCGCGCTCGCGGCGTCGAACAAGGACCTGGCCGATAACGTCACGCTCGCGGCGTGCGGTCACAAGGACTGGGACGACATCAACAACTTCGTCAAGACGATCGCGCCGGCTCACAGCTCCAAGCTGGGCGACAGCCAGGCCGTGGCGCGCGGCCGGCAGCTCTTCCTCGACGGCGGCTGCGCCAAGTGCCACGGCGGCTCGGGCTGGACCGTCTCGAGCCGCCCGTACAATCCTGCGGGCGGCGGCGCGCCCACCTTCGGCGCCGTGGCCTTCGCGCGCCCGATCTTCCTGCAAGCGGTGATGTACGACGTGCCGCGCAACAAGAACTCCAACCAGCCCATCCTCGGTGCCGACGACACCGGCCCCGCCGAGGCGGCCGAGATCGCCGTCCCCCAGCTGGCCTGCGTCCTGCGCAACGTCGGCACCTTCGGCATCCCCGACGACAACACCGCCACCGATGCTCTCGAGAGGCGCGCCAACGGAGCGCTCCGCGCCGAAGGCCGCGCGGGCTACAACGTCCCCTCGCTCTACGGCCTCGCCCTCGGCGCTCCGTACCTCCACCACGGCCAGGCGGCCAGCCTCGAAGTCCTGTTCTCGGACGCGCGCTGGAACTTCCACACCAGCGCGGGCAACGCGAACTTCAGCTTCACGCTGCAGCAGCCGGGCAAGCTGAACGACCTGGTCTCCTTCCTGCTCGGGATCGACGCCAACACCCCCGAGATCGCCCTTCCCAACGACCCGGCCACCGGCGCCAGCTTCGACGCCTGCATCGAGTAACGACCCATCCACAACCCACCGCGCGGTGAGCCTCCCCCGCGCAAGCGCGCGCTCCGTCCATCGACGAAGCGCGCGCGCTACATTTCGGGCATGTCCCCCGCCGAGACCGCAGCTCGTCGCTACATCGCCGCATGGCTGACCGCCGACGCCGCGGAGCGCACGCGGCTGCTCGAGCAATGCTTCGCCGACGACGGGCGCATCGTCCTCCGCGGCATCGAGACGCGGGGACGCGCGGCCCTCGCACAGGCGATCGAGCAGTTCGCCGCCGATCCGCGCCGCCTCACCGCGCGCATCACCGACGACGTCGAGGCCCAGGACCCACTCTTCCGGTTTCGCGCGGTGTTCGATCACCCCGACGGCGCGCGCCACAGCTCGGTGCAAGACCTCGGCGAGGTCGATGCCTCCGGCCGCATCACCACGATCTACAGCTTCATCGATTGAGCAGCGTCGGCGCGCTCGCCGAGCTCACGGACCGACCTGGAAGGCCGCCGCGCTCGAGCAGAACACGCCGGAGGGCGTCTGATCCCACTGCGCCTGGTGGACACCCGCCGGCGCCCGAGCTCCGGAGTGTGTACGGTCCACGAGCACCTTTGACCGCGAGACGATACGCTCGCGGAATGCGCGCTCTCTGGGTCCCGGTCTTGACCATGGCCGCCGTGCTGGCGCCCGTTGCCACCGCGGCTGCGGCGCCGCCGGCGACGGTGACGGTGCTGTACTTCGACAACGATACCGGCGATGCGTCGCTCGCGTATCTGGGCAAGGGGCTCGCCGACATGATGATCACCGACCTGGCGGCGGTGTCGGCGATCCAGGTGGTCGAGCGCGAGAAGCTGGAGGCGCTGCTCAAGGAGCTGAAGCTGCAGCGCACGCGATACTTCGACCCGAAGACCGCGCAGCAGATCGGCAAGGGGGTGGGCGCGCGGTTCGCGGTGGCCGGGTCGTTCACGCAGCTGGCGCCCGAGATGCGGATCGACGTGCGCGTGATCGAGATCGCGAATGGCAAGGTGGTGAAGACGTCGCGCGTGGTCGGCAAGAAGGACCAGTTCTTCGAGCTGCAGACCAAGCTGGTCGCGCAGCTCGTCGATGGGCTGAGCGCGGTGCTCGGCGGCGCGGACCTGGGCAAGGCGAAGGAGACCGCGGCCGGTCATCGCGTCGAAGATGTCGACACCGCGCTCGCGTATGCGCAGGCGCTCGATGCCACCGACCGGGGCGACCTGCAGGCCGCGTCGAAGCAGATGCAGCAGGTGATGCAGCGCGCGCCGGCGTTTCCGCTCGCGCGCGCGCGCTACATGGACATCATGAAGGCGCTGTACGCGGCCAAGGACACGCGCAGCAAGGCGCTGGCCGGAAACGAGGCGCAGCTGCTCGCGCACGTCGACAAGGAGCTGGCGTCGCCCAAGCGCGATGACCGCTACTTCTCGTACCGCGTGCTGCGCGGCCAGCTGTTCCTGCTCAAGCTGTCGCAGACCACCGCGCGGCCGTCGGCGGACTACGCGGCATGGGTGCGCGGATACCGCGACAACCAGCTGGCGTTCGTCAAGGAGATGCTGGCGGTCCTGGGGAGCAGCAAGCCCAGCAGCCAGCTGCCGTCGAGCCGCGAGGTCACGCCGGAGGATGAGAAGCTCGCCCAGGAGATGGGGATCGCCGACCCGGGCGAGTATTCGTTCATGTCGCCGCAGTTCGTGATGCGCGACACGGCGCAGCTGTTGATGTTCGGCATCCCGCCGTTCTACGGCGACCTGCGGATCGCCAAGCCGATCTGCTACTACAAGATCGACCCGGCGCTGAGCGCGCAGGCGATGAAGCTGCTCGACGACGCGCTCGCCGACATCGCAGTCCGCGAGCGCGACATGAAGGCGCGCGAGTCGGTGCGCACGCTGCAGCTCTACGCGAAGATCTACCTGATCCTCGGGCAGCCCGAGCAGGCGATCGGCAAGCTCCAGACCGCGCTCGACAAGTTCCCCAAGGCCGAGGAGTTCGCCGACACCGAGGCGATGCTGCGCGGCATTCTCGACGGCAAGGTGAAGGCGCCGAGCTGCGATCCGCCGCACTGAAGCTGCACGGACGCCTCGCGAAATGCCCGGGCCTTGGCCTGCGCGGCGGTGACATCGACGGCGGCTCCGGCACCTGGGCCGGCGGGCTTCGCGAGCGCAGCGAGGGCGTCGAGGATGAGATCCGCGCAGGGGACGAAGTCCATCGGCAAGATCGCGGCGTCGGCCAGCCGCATCGCGAGCACGCCCCACAGCTGCGCGACGTTCGCCGAGTAGTGGAATCCGGGATCCCCGAAGTACTAACACCCAGGCATCGCGATGGTTGCCCAGGCTCACCCACAACGCGCTGACCTGATCGGGCGAAACGCCCGCGAGGAAGCGCTGCTCCAGCGCATGCTCGCGCCCGGCCTCTGCGGGCCGAAACCGGCGATCGTGTTCGCGCGGCCGCCGGCGCCGCCCGCAGTCTCCGGCGCTGCACCCGGCTCCGGTGGGCCACGAGCGGATGCTCGCGAGGATCGATGAGCGGTGCAAGCGCGAGCCGTGCGCCGTGTGAAAAATTGCAGTCGTTGACCGGCGCGGCCGGTGCGGCCATCGTTGGATGTGCACCTCAGCAAGCAGGTCGTCGTCGGCGCGGCGGTCGCATTCGCGCTGCTCATCGGTGCGGTCGGGTTCTTGCTCGGGCGCGAGTCGCGGCGGCCGCGCAGGTCGGCGGAGGCCGCACCGGCGATCGTCGCGGAGGCGTCCATGGCGGAGGTGCCTGCGGGTGCGCCGCGCGGTGCGATGCCGAGCGCGCGCGGCGCGATCGCAGATCCGGCGGCGGCATCGTCCGGGATTGCGCCCGGCGCTGGCGGCGCGCGGGCGGCTGCGCGGGTCGCGACACCCGCGCTGCCGACGACAGCTCCGGTGATCGAGGCGGACCCGGCGATCGAGGTCCGCGACTACTACGTGCAGATGGCGTCGATCCAGAGCGCCGGACCGACGGGCGACCCGATGGAGCTGGCCAACAAGCTGCTGGCCTCGGCGGCCGGCGGTGACTCGTCGGGCTTCAATGCGCTGATCAAGGACGTCGACAATGGCATCGCGCGCGCCCAGCAGGTGCATGTCCCGGCGGCGTGCCAGGAGTATCACCAGCGCGTGCTCGAGATGCTCGGCGAGAGCGGCCGCATGCTGCGCACGCTGCAGTCATCGATCGCGCGCCAGGACACCGACGGCCTGGGCGCGCTCGCGGCGTCGGCGACATCGCTGCAGAGCCGCGCCGATTCGCTCAATGCCCAGGCGCGGCAGATCCGGGCGCGCTACGGCCTGTGAGCCGGCGGGCTTTGAGCAAGACATCGAGCGCATCGGGCCGGCCGTTCATGAAGTCGACGCGCGTGAGCCCGTCGGAAGTCTGGCGCACGACCGCCGGGGTCGACAGCCAGGTCAGGTACCAGCCGCGCGGCAGCACGACGGAGTTGCGCGGGCGGCCCAGGCTGCGCTCGAAGACGAGCTCGTCGCCGTCGAGGCGATAGCTCTTCGGTGCGGTGTAGGTCTCCGAGAGGCGCAGGCGGATCGACTGACCCTTCTTGACCGGCGCGAAGCGGGTGACGACGACCTCCTGATCGGGGGCGACCTTGTCGTCGCCGGTCGCGATGCCGGCGGCCTTGAGCTGCACGCCGGTGAGGATCTCGACCTTCAGCGCCTCGCCGGTATCGAGGATGCGGCCCGAGGGCCTGGACGCCTTGCTGCCCGTGCGCACGATGTTGAGGTACTTGTCGGTGCCTTCGCGCGATTCGGTGTAGTCGTGATAGAGGCTGAACGCGCTGGTCTCCGGCGATTGCAGGAAATAGACGATGTCGCGATCCTGGTGGGCGCGCTCGGCGAGGCGCTCGCGCTCCGTCGGGCCTTGGGGCGGCGGAGGCTCCCAGCTGCGCGCGGTGGTGGGCGCGCGCGGCTTGGCGGCGGCGCCGGTCGGTGCGCCGGGCCTGGCCTTGACGACGAGCGCGGCGGGGCCGGGCGGCTGGTGCATGAAGGTGATGCGGATGCGGCCGTCGGGCTCGCTGAGCACCTGCGAGGGGACGTTGCACTCGGTGAGCTGATAGCCGGCGGGCAGCACGACGGCGTTGCGCCGGATGCCGAGCGGGCGATCGAACACGATGGCGTCGCCTTCGCGGCGGTAGCTCTTGGCGTCCTTGTAGGTCTTGATGATGCGGATACGCGCCTGGCCACCGTCGGGCGGCACCGGGCGCGCGAGGTGGACCTCGATGTACTCGCCGTCGCTCTCGGCGTCGGCGAGGCCGTGCGCCTTGGCCTGGATCCCGGTGACCTGCTCGAACGCCAGCGGCGCGCTCGTCATCATGTCGTACACCGCCTCGTCGCTCGCGACGCTGCCCTTGCGGATCGGGTTCCAGAACGCCGTGGCCCCCGCGGTGGTCGCGGTGACCTCGTAGGTGATCTTGAACGACGCGGTGTCGGGCGCCAGCAGCTCGTACAGCGTGTACTCGTCCTGCTCGGTCTGCTTCTGCCCCTCGGCGGCAGCGGGCGAGGACGGCGCGGCGAGCGCCATCGCGAGCAAGGCCATCGGCCATCCAGGGCTGCGCATGGCCCGCACTATATTACAGCGAGGCGTGCGCAGTGCCGGCGTGCAGCGTGCCGATGATGACGTACTGGTCGGGTAGGTCCTCGGTGACCAGGGTGCCGTCGATGCCGCCGGCGGTGAGCTCGCCGAGCACGCGCTCGGGGGCGATGCCGTGATCGCCGCGCGGCTTGAAGTCGATGACGACGACCTTGCCGCCTGGCGAGAGTGCGCGGGCGACGCGAGCCGCGTAGTGCTTGCGATCGGGGAGGTGGTGCCAGACGTTGACGAGGAGGATGCGGTCGGCGGCGCCGGCGGCGATGCCGACGTCGTTGGCCGGCGCGAGGATGACCTCGACGTTGGATAGCTTCTCGCGCTCGACGCGCTTGTGGAGGTCGCGCACGAGCGCCTTGTCGACCTCGGTGGCGATGACGTGGCCGTGCGGACCGACCGCGCGCGACAGCCAGCACAGGAAATAGCCCGAGCCCGAGCCGAGGTCGACGACGGTCATTGCATCGCCGAGCCCGGCGAGCTGCATCACGTGATCGGGTTTCTGCGTCGCGTCGCGCTGCGGATCCTTGGCGCACGGCGGCAACGCGGGCGGCTCGACGACCGGCGGCTCG
>DATIPJ010000155.1:0-11820 GCA_035472155.1 Kofleriaceae bacterium | reverse complement strand
CGCTTGAGGAAGTACTGCGCGAGCAGCAGGATGTCGCCGGCGCGGGCGCGCAGCGGCGGCACCGGGATCGCGACGACATTGATCCGGTAGAACAGGTCCTCGCGGAACCGCTTCTCCTCGACCTCGGTCTCGAGATCGCGGTTGGTCGCGGTCACCACGCGGGCCTCGAACGGCACCTCCTCGTCGCCGCCGACCGGGCGGAACTTGCGCTCCTGGAGCACGCGGAGGAGCTTGACCTGCATCTCGATCGGCATCTCGCCGATCTCATCGAGGAAGATCGTGCCGGCACCGGCCTGCACGAACAGACCCGCACGCGATCGCTTGGCGTCGGTGAATGCGCCGCGGACGTGGCCGAACAGCTCGCTCTCGAGGAGCGGTGCCGGCATCGCCGCGCAGTTCACAGCCACGAACGGTTGATCGCGGCGGGGTGAGAGATTGTGGAGCGCCCGCGCGACGAGCTCCTTACCAGTGCCGGACTCGCCGGTCACCAGCACGGTCGCATCGCTGTCTGCCACGCGGCGGATCATCTCGATGGTCTCGCGGATGGCGGGGCTGCCGCCGGCGATGCCATCGATCTGAAGGTTGCCGTCCGCTGCGGAGCGCAGGCGTTTGACCTCGCGCTTGAGCGAGAGATGCTCGAGGGCGCGGCCGACCGCGATTGCCAGGGCATCGACCTTCACCGGTTTGGTGATGAAGTCGTATGCGCCCGCGCGAATCGCAGCGATCGCGGTGTCGAGCCCACCCTGGCCCGTGAGCACGAGCGGCAGCAGATCAGGATACCGCTGACGTAGCTCCTGACAGAGATCGATGCCGGACATGCCGGTCATCTGGACGTCTGTCACCACCACGTCTGCCGGATCGGTCCGCAGGTGCTCGAGGCACTGTTGTGCGGAGTTGACCGAATCGACGTCGAACCCGCGCTTGCGCAGACTGTCGCGCAGGAGCACGGCGGTGTCGTCGTCATCGTCGACGATCAGGATGGTTCCGTTCACAGCGAGGTCATACCTTTCTGCCGCTTATGAGTCCAGGCACCCCTGGGACCCAGGGGTCATCTATACGACGGGCCGGCGACCCGCCACGAAGCTAACTAGCGCCAAGATCAGCGCGACTACGAAGATGATCTTTGCGATGCCGGCCGCACTAGCTGCGAGGCCGAAGAAGCCGAACACCGCTGCGATCAATGCAATGACGAAGAATGCAATTGCCCAGGAAAACATGAGTCTCTCCTATGGTTATGCATTCGGGATGTGCAGCGCATATGCCAGATGGATGCCGGGTCCGAGGCACTCGTAGAGCCGTTCGTTCAAAGGACTTAGCGCCGGTCAAACTGTGCGCAACCGCTCGCTGAGCACCAGGGCGCGCCCGATGCGCGCCTTCGCTCGACATTTGTGCCTCGCTCCGTGGTGCGGCTGGCATGTTCATCTTCCTCATTGATTTCCTCATTGATTGCGCCGAAGGCGCAGATCAGCGGCTCCCCACCACCACTTGGTTGTGGATGGTCTCGACTCCCGCCACGCCCGCGACAGCATCCTCGATCGACCGTAACATCTTGGAATCGGGGACCTGGCCGCTCAGGCGCACGAGGTCGCCATCGACCTCGACGCTGACACTCGAGGTATCGCCGCCGGCGGAGGCGAGCGCTTGCACCACACGGCTGTGGAGCGCTTGCTCACCGGCATCGACGGCGCGGAAGCCTTCGCGCGCTTCCTTTTCTTGCTGTTTGGTGGGACGGACCGACGAGTCGGGATCGACGACCGTCGACCGCACGATCTCGTCGTAGCTCTTGGGATTTCTTTCGGTATTACGAGGCATTTCCCGAGGGTGTGCAGACAGGGTGCCAGGGCGGCACTACGTATCTCACCACAAACGTGCGCCGGAGTACCGTGCGAAAACGCGCGCCGAGCGTTTCGGTCACGGTCACCTGCTCGCCCCGAGCCGTCTGCCGCGCAGCCATCCGTGAGACGCTCCCGGTCATCGTCATACAATTGAGCCCCCTGCGCGGGTGATCGACTGGCCCACGCGGTTGGTATCGGACCTGCATCATGCTCGGGCATGCTGGGCAAGAGCGACGAGCTTCGAGACCGTATCGAAGCGCGCAAGCACGAGCTGCTTGCGAAGTACAACGAGCTCAAGGCCGACAGCCGCCGCGATGCCGCCGATGCGCGCACACGCGTGAAGGCCAAGCTCGACGAGCTTGAGCTCCACCTCAAGAGTGGTTGGGACAAGGTCAGCGACGACGTTCGCACCAGGCTCAACAAGTGGCTTGATCGCCACGACGACTAGTTCCGTCTGCGGCTTGTCTGGCGTTCCACCCGCGTCAGAAAGCTGCCCTGACCCCCGCGCAAGCGGGTCCCGCCGGTAACCTCCCCCAGGTTACCGGCGGTTTTTTTTTCGGCCGTTTTCGGCCATCGATCGCGCGCGGCTCGCCGGCTCCAGCGGCGAGCTCGCCGGTGCTATCGACCTGCGGTGCGAGGGCGGTACAGATCCTCGGCGCGCTGCAGCGCCACCTGCGCGCTCGCCGGATCGTCGGTCGCGATCAACACCTCCAGGTGGCCCCTGCGCGTCTCGACGGAGACCTCCGCCTTGGCGACCAGCGACGGATCCTCGGAGAGGTAGGTCGCGGGCTCGCCGAGCCGCTCGAACCGCGCGCGGTGACAGGCGATCGCCTGGCGCATCCACGCGGCGGTCAGCCCCGGAACCGGCTTGAACACGATGCGCACGCCGCGGATCGTTCCGGTCTCGCGGTGTGGGATCACGGTCGCGATCTCCTTCTTGTGCGAGAGCGGCGAATGCTCGCGCTCGCGCGCCGACAGCCCGCGGCAGGCCGCGATCTCGGTCTCGACCATGGCGGTCGCCTCGCGCCGCTCGGTGCGCGCGATCCGCTCCTCCCGCGCAGCGAGGAAGCGCTGGTGCTCGGCGTTCTCCTCGGCGAAGTCCCAGCACGGCACGGTGGGGAGCAATCGCTCACCGCCGCTGGTCGCCTGATCGCTGAGCCCGAAGTCGTTGCCGCAGCTGTACCGTTCTGCCCCGCCGAGGGAATCGGGCGGCCGCGCCGCCTGGCGATGGCGCTCGGCGCGGTCGGCGTGGGCGTCGGCCGATTCCATCTGCGCTGCGTAACCTTTGGGATGTCGCACGAGGGGTTCGTGCGGGCGGCTGCACGCCGCCCCGAGAATGGAGACCAGAAGGAGCATGGACCGCATGCCTTTGGTCCGTGCATCCGGTGCGCCTACGCCGCATCGACGTCGACGAGATGGGCCGCGCGATCGAAGTTCTTGCGCGCGCGCTCGAAGGGAGTCTTGGCAACTTGCCAATCTCCGGCGAATGCGTCGTCGAGATCGCGAATCAGAAACAGGATGTGCGCGATCGCACCAGCGAGCGCGGCGGTCACGAGCGCATGGAGCCACAGCTCATCGAACGCGAGCAGGTAGAGCGAGCCCACGGTGAGCACTGCGCCGGTATAGAGGAGGATCGTCATCGCGACCGGGATGCGTGCGCGCGCCGCGGTGAGCCGGCTGGTGCGCAGGTCGGTGAGCTGGTTGAACCGCGAGAGCACCTCGCCGTAGACGGTGTGCTGGCAATCGTTGCGCGGCCTGCAGGCGTGGATCGCGATCCATACGTGCTCGAGCAGCTCGGCGATCCGATCGATCGTCGCATCGTCGCCCCGGGCCATCGCGGGCCACTCGTCGCGCAGCACGGCGTCGACGTATACGCGCAGGCCGCTCTGGATCTCCGTGCGTGTGGCGGTCGGCAGCGCGCTCGCCGTGCGGTGCAGATCGACCAGCGCGGTGGCCTCGCGATCGAGATAGCCGCGCGCGTCGTTGAACTGCCCCCACACGACGTAGACCACGAACGCGAGCAGCACAGCGTAGATGCCACCCACGGTCTGCAGGTAATTGCCGAGCTCGTTCGCGGCGCCGTGCAGGGTCGCGACCGGCGCGAACATCCGGAACACGAGCAGCCCCGCGACGCTGATCGCCGACGCCAGTGCAACGACCGGCGCGAGGCGAAACAGCGTGCGGAGCCAGCGGGGCATCGCGCCGAGCATAAGCGATCGCAAGCCCCGGCTCTGCCGGGGCGCGCAGCAGTCCCGGAGGGAGTGCGGAGTCGATCGGCGCGAACCCGTCCCCGGGGCGAGCTACTCGGGCAGCGCGTCGACGCCGGCGCCCAGCGTCTTGGTCGCGCCGTCGAGCACGAGGGTCGCGCCCGCGGTGTCGCGGGTGAACGTCACCGTCGCGGTGTGGCCGCCTGCCATCTGCACGGTCACGCCCGGGTGGGTCGAGTCGCCCGCGGCGCTGGTCGACAGCACCGCGCCGTCGATCGAGAGCACGTGCAGGTAGCGGTTGTCACCGCCGGTCATGGTCTCGTCGAGGCGGAAGCCTGCCGAGTAGTCCGAATCCACGCTCGGCATGCTGGTGGCTGACATCGTGCCGCCGCTGATCTTCTGGACCTTCAGCGTGTGGCCGGAAGCCGTCAGCGAGGCGGTCGAGCCGCTGATCGACGGCGATGCCGGCGTGGCAAGCTGCCACGTCTGCGTGGTGCCGCCCGCGCTCTGCACGCGGTCGAACACGACCACGACGTCGGGGAGCAGGTACACCATCTCGCGCTGGACCTTCTGCACCGCGGCGTTGCCGTTGTACGCGGGCGTGAGGTCCGCCGCGGCGTGCGTGTAGCCGGTGCCCTGGTGGAGCGCGGTCAGCTTCGAGATCGTGTCGGCGATCTGGCGCACCGGCTCGCCGCCGCTGGTGATCCGCACGAGGCCGTGCGCGCTGGTCTCCTGGGTCAGGCCGGAGTGCGACTCGATGACCGCGTCGTAGGCGAGCCAGCCATCCTTGTAAATGAGGAGCGAGCCCTGATCCTGATGGGCGTGCGACTGGGTGTACGGGCCGGCGATCATGTTGACCCACGTCGCATGCGGGTCCCAGCTCGAGCGCGTGTAGAGCTCGCCGATGCCGGTCGCGTAGTACGTCGTGTTGAGGCCGTCCATCGGCTTCGCGGTGACGTTCGAGTTGTCGTACATGAGGTCGTACGCGAACATGAACGAGCTGCCCATCTCCGGCACGCTCGAGGCGGCGAGCTGGCTCTTCGCGCGCTGGGCGAGCACATCGGTCGGGAACTCCTGGATCAGCTCCTGCAGGTAGTTGCGGTGGTAGTCGAAGAAGGCGGCCGTCGAGTCGCGCGACAGGTCGCCGGTCGGCGCGATGCGATCGCGGGTCGGCACGAGCTGGTGCAGCGCCGAGAGCATCGAGGCGCGCGTGTGGCCGGTGCGCAGTGCGAGGTTCTCGCCGGTGGTCGACTTCCAGAGGTCATAGAGCTCGAACAGCCGGCGCATCGCGACGCCATAGCCGGTGCCCTCGCGCGAGCCGCCACCGACCAGGTCCGCGTTGAACGTGGGGACCAGCTGGCTGGTGATCTTGGTCTCGCGGAACTGGGTGATCCAGGTGTCGGCCTGCGCGTCCTCGCCCTTGGACGCAAGGCCGAGCAGCATGGTCGCCCGCAGGAACGAGTAGTAGTAGTTGTCCGACGGGTCGTTCGTCGCCCAGCCGGTCCACGGGACCGTGGCGCTGCCCCACTTGGCGGCCGTGTTGTGCCAGACGTTCCACACCGCCTGGTTGGCGTACTTGAGCCAGCGCGTGCGCTGCGCCGCCGTGGTCTGGGCGAAGCACCAGTCGTAGACCAGCGCGAGATCGCCGACCATGTCGCCGATCTCGAGGTAGCTGTCGCCGGCCACGACCGGCGCCTGGTTCGAGGCGATCTGGGCCTCGGCGGCCACGACCTGGGCCTCGATGGTCGAGACGGCCTTGGTGCAGTACGCGGTGTTGTTCGTCAGCTGGCTGAGCAGGGCCGCGTTCCAGGCCGAGAAGTTGTAGACGTCGTTGCCGGCGAGCCAGCTATCGACAATCGACTTGAACCGGGTCGCGGCCGAAGTGCGGGAATTGAGCGCCGACATCAGCCGGGCGCGGTTCGGTGTCAGATAGATCCGCGGATGGGTGGTGGGGTAAGTCGGACCCGTGCTAGTTCCGGGGTCCGTCGGATTCGTACCACCGCCGCCGCCAGTGCCGTCGCTCCCCGTCCCGCCCGTGCCTTCACTGCCACTCCCCGTGCCGACGTCACTGCCCGTCCCCATGACCATGTCATCCCCGCTCTGAGCTCCCTGATCCGTGGCGCAGCCCGCCAGGATCATAGATCCCAGGACGAAGACTGCGGTGCGCGTTTGCTGTGTTGCCATTGCGCACGGGGTAACAAATGCGCTCGCTGTTTGCCCCTATTTTTTTATCCCACAGCTGGGCACACTTAAGTTGTCAGCTGCATTCGGAGTGCGTTTTCTCGTCGGTAAAAACGTTCAAGATGGTCACTCTGAGCGAGCCAGATTACTTATTTGGAATAGCGAGAGGCCCCGATTATTTTTTGGACTAGAATGTCATTCATCCCGATCGGGCTCGTCGGAAAGCTTGATCACGGGGCGCGATTGCAGCTGCTCGAACACCTCCCAGATCAGCCCCAGGACCTTCGTCGGTGTCGCCCGGAACGCGAAGTCGACGACCTCGGTCATGTCGGTCGGAAGCTGGGAGATCTCCACGGTTGGAATGCCCTCTTGTTTGGCAAGCAACAATGGCCGGGCCAAATAGGGAAACATCGTACTGACACCGATCGAAAACACGATATCGAATCCGATATCGAGCTCGGCCTGCAGGCGGGTGAACGGATCTGCCGGTAACGACTCGCCAAACAGCGGCATATCGGGGCGCAGCACGGTGCTGCAGATCGCGCAGACCGGGGGCATCGGGAGCTGGGCATAGGTCTCGTGCCGGGTCGACATCTCGCAGCGCGGACACTGCAGGTCGTGCAGTGCCCCGTGCATCTCGATGACGTTGCGCGAGCCTGCGCGCTGGTGCAGCCGGTCGACGTTGGTGGTCATGATCGTGGTGCGCTCCAGCGCGCGCTCCAGCGCCACCAGGACGTCGTGGCCTCGGTTGGGGCGAGCTGCCGCGACCTGACGGTCCATCTCGAGCAGGTAGCGCCACGTCGCCTTGGGCTTGCGCGTCAACATGTCGGCCGACAGCGCCGATTCGATCAGTTTTCCATCCTGGGCGGACTTGCGGAGTAGGCCGGGCAGTCCGCGGTAGTGTGCCAATCCGGACTCGGCAGAAAGCCCCGGTCCCGTGATGAAGAGTGCGCTGCGGGCCTGGGTCAGGAGGGTGCCCACGGCGTCGATGAGGTCGCGCCGCAGGCCGCTGCGGGTGATCGACTTGGCCCGGCTCATTCGCGCCCGGGCGCGCGCCGGACCGCCACGCGCGCGTTCCACAGCCGGATCGACAGCGCGAGGCCGATCGCCGCGACGGGCACCATCGCGAGCGGCCAGGCCTGCCAGTGCTCCGGATCCTTGGCGTAGGTGGTGCCCTTCTCGGGCAGCAGGCTGCCGAACCCGCCATACACCTGGTCCTGGAGCGCCGTGCCGAGGTACACGAAGCCGTCGATCAGGCCGACCGCGACGCCGGTGTGCAGGCGCCCGCCGAAGTCCTGGCTGGCGACTCCGGACAGCATGCCGTGCACGCCGATGATCGCCATCGCCATGAACGCGATGATCCAGCTGACCGCGACGGGCGCGCCGAGCAGCGGGAGCATGGCGACCGCACCGAGCAGCATGATCGCGTAGAGCACGGTGGAGACCGGCGGGCGGCGCGAGTGGAAGATGTGATCCGAGATCACGCCGGCGAACATGCCGCCCGTGATCCCGGCGATGCACGACACCATGCCCCAGTGCGCGTTGATATAGAGTCCGCCCGCGCCGACGCCCTTGGCGAAGTCCCCCGACCACTTGAGGATGCCCTGGCGCAGAAAGCCGGAGCACAGCTCGATCAGCGCGATCGTGAGGATCACCGGGTTCTTGATCATGCGCACGATCACGGCGGCCGCCGACTCGTGCGATTCGGCCTGGCCGCTCGAGGCGTCCTCGACGTCGAAGTCCTGGAGGCCCGCGGCCGACGGCGTGTCGCGCACCAGCGCGAACGACCACAGCCAGAACGCGGCGAGGATCGCGGCGGGCACCAGGAACAGCCAGGCCAGCCCGGGAAGATCGGCGGCGAGCGGCTCGGCGCCGGTGGGCGAGTTGCAGCTCGCGCAGCCGGCGGTCGCAATGCGCGTGCCCCAGTCGAACGCGAAATACAGGCCCAGTGAGATCAGGATTCCGAAGATGCCGCCGAACGTGCCGCGCTCGCGCAGGTGGAACCACGAGGCGTTGACCTTGACGATCGACACCGCCCCGAAGCTCTGAAAATACATGTTGAGACAGAACAAGAGCGTCAATGCGCCAATCGCCTGGCCGTGGACCACACCGCTCTTCCACAGAAGGCCGATCAGCGCATTCGCGGCGAGCGCCCCGGCGGCCGAGATCAGGATCGTGCGGCGGCCGCCGAGCCGATCGGCGAGCGGACCGTTGATCAGGAACGACAGGCCGTAGACCAGCGAGCCCCACGAATCGATGTTGCCGAAGTCGCGCTGGCTGATGCCGTGCACGTTCTTGAGGACCGTCATGTTGTAGCGGCCCATGTAGAGAAACGCGTAGGTCAGCCCGAGCGGCAGCCAGTTGAGCGTGCGGCGACGCAGAAACTCGCGCGTGTGACCGACATCGACCTTGGGCAATCGCGCGACGACGATTGCGATGACGGCGACCAGCACGAGGATCGGAACGATCTCCTGCGTCAGCTTCTCCACGGCCGTCGCATCGTACACGACGTGATACCCTGGCGCGCGATGCGGACCTCGCTGTGTTGGCTCGCGCTCGTGGCGCTCGTCGCCGTGGCCTGCAATCGCGACAAGGCCGGCCCGGCAGGCGGCAGCGCAGCGACCGAGGGCTCGTCCGCGGCGGCGTCGGCGCCTCCCGGGGGCGGCAGCGTCGAGCTGTTCGTGGACGACGTCTCGGTCGGCAAGCTGCGACCGCCGCAGCTCGCGACCTGGCCGCGGGTCGACTCCCTGGTCCCCGGCGACGCACGCCGGCTCGGCACCTGGGAGCTGGTCACGCTGCAGGGCAAGGGCGCCAAGCCGACCGAGATCGCGCATCCATCGACGGCGTATCCCGACCTGGTCCCCGCGGTGTTCCCCGGCGATACCCCGGCAGCCGGCGCGTCGTTCGGCATGTTCGATCCGGTCGAGCTCGCCAAGCACGGCAAGCCGGCGCTGCGCGAGGACGGGGTGTGGGCGGTCCGCATCAAGCTCGCGAAGGGCTCGGGCCGGGGGCAGAACGACGACAGCGGGGGTGGCGGCGGCGACCCGACCAAGCTCGTGGTCACGGTGACCACGCCCGAGGGCACGACCCAGCTGACCGGCGAGCAGATCATGGCGCTACCGCGCGAGCCGATGCCGGGCCAGGCCGACCAGAAGGGCTGGCCGCTGACCGCGCTGCTCACGGCCGCCGGGGTCAAGAGCTACCAGCGCCTGATGTTGCGGGACTCGTCGGGGACCAACCTGACGCTGGAGAAGGCCGACGTCAGCGACAGCTCGGTGCCGTTCATCAAGCTCAACAAGCAGGGAGCACTGCGGTTCCGGGTCCTCAAGAAGGCCGGGGATGGCTGGACCCCGAGCGGCGATCTGCGGGGGCTGGTCGCGATCGACGCAAAGTAAGGCAGATCGCCAGCCTCGCCATCGTAGATAGCCCGGAGGAAGCATGTCCGAGCTCGAGCACAGCCGTCGCCCCGGGGGAAGCACCACGCAGGACAGCGCCGCGGCCGGCAATGCGGCAGGCAACGCGGCCGTCCCCGGCAAGCGTTCGCTGATGGGCGGCGGCGCCGGGCGGCTCGACGACGCGACGCGCAGCCGGATGGAGGGCTCATTCGGCGTGGGCTTCGGCGACGTCAATGTCCACGCCAACAGCCCGAAGGCGTCGGGCGGGACGGAGGCGTTCACCGAGGGCCGCGACGTGCACTTCGCTCCCGGCAAGTACAACCCCGGCTCGAGCAACGGTAACTGGTTGATCGCGCACGAGCTGGCGCACGTGGTCCAGCAGAGCGGCGGCGGGGCGACCCAGCAGCGGTTCAACGCCGCGGAGCCCGGGCTCGCCCACGAGGCGGAGGCCGACCGGGCCGCGAATGCGGTGGTCGGCGGCGGCAAGGCCGACGTGCAGCTGTCGACGCGCAGCGGCACGCGACAGAACTACGAGGCGTGGGAGCACCGCGCGCTGGCCGACTCGGGCGGCGGCTCGAACCGCACGATCACGGTCAATTGCGGCATCACGCTGACGTACGGCCAGGTCTGCGCGCTGTCAGGCGACTTCTATCGCTCGCCCGAGGCGCTGATGAACGCGCCGCGCGCCGAGCTCGAGGCGATCCTGCGCACGATGGACCGCGAGCGCACCCAGGCGGGCGTGACGCCCGGCAACAACTTCGGGACCGGGAAGCCGGCGCCGGACCAGATCAACCAGAACAACGCGGACTACGAGCTGGCGACCTCGAGCCCGGGCTCGCGCGCGTCGCACCACGACGACGACGCGAACCCGTTCATGGACGACGACGACCACGCCGGTGGGCCCGACGCGGCGCACCCGCACGGCCGGGTCACGCAGGGCAACCACGTCGAGGACAACGGCCCGGCGGGCGGCGCGGCTCCGACGGCGGAGGCGACGTTCCTCGGCCTCGCGGACAACAACGCCAGCCACTTCTCGCCGGAGAACATCGCGCTCAACTTCAAGCCCAAGCATCAGCTGGCGATCGACCTGGCCAAGGAGGCCTGGCGCGCGCGCAACCCGACTGGCACACCGGGGACCGCGTCGCATCCGCCGGGCGCGACCGGTGGCTCGAACGGAGCGCAGCCGCAGACGCAGGGCGGGCAGAACCAGAACCAGGGTCAGGCGGGGCAGAACCAGGCCGGCCAGGGCCAGGGTCAGGGTCAGCCCCAGGGCCAGGGCCAGTCCCAGGGTCAGGGTCAGGGTGGACAGGGGGCACAGGGCGCGCAGGCGGTTCGCCCGGGAGCGGCGGTCCCCACCGGGGCGGCGACCCCGACGGCGGCCACCGTGAGCACGGCGTCGGGCGATGCCGGCGAGCGCAAGGAGGCGATGGCGTACCTCTCTGACGGGTTCGCGGCGCACTTCCTGACCGACGCGTTCGCCTCGGGCCACCTGATGAGCGGCAGCGTCGGCCGCACCATCGGCACGACCTATTACAACGCGCACGCGGGCGCGATCAGGACCGCGCTCACCTCGTGCCTGATCTCCGACTACCCGGCGGCGCTCGCCGTCCTCGGCCCGGGCGGCGTCGCTGCGACGATCGCCGGCATGGGCGCGTTCATCTCGTCGAAGTCGGGCAGCCTGACGCTCAAGCTGGTGCACGACTACCTCAACCAGCACGGGGTGCAGGTCAAGAACCCGATGAACACCGAGTGGCGCACCGTCGGTGACGCCAACCTCGCCAGCTCGGGGGAGACCCAGACGCAGGGCTCGCTGGCGGCGCAGGCCTCGCGCGAGGGCGTGGAGAAGGCGGTGCGCGAGGGCGACCTCAGCGCCGAGGAGCGCGACAAGCCGCTGAAGTACGTGCCGTCGGAGGCCAAGTTCGCGAGCGGCGCGTACCAGTCGATCTCGTCGTTCTGCACCGATGCGACGATCTTCGACGCGATCCTGTCGGCGACGATGCTGTCGCCCGATCCGAACAGCAACGAGCTGTGGCGGATGATCAAGGGCAACGTCGGCCCGATGGTCGCCCTGAAGATCAAGCAGAAGCAGCTCGAGACGGCCGACCTCGCGCGGCGGGCGGGCCGCACCGTCGCGCACGGCGCGCAGGTCGTGGGCGAGGGCATCGCGCATGGCGCCGAGGTCGTGGGCGATGCGACGGTACG
>DATIPJ010000154.1:0-3884 GCA_035472155.1 Kofleriaceae bacterium | reverse complement strand
CTGCCGACGATCAAGGCATCCCACATCTGGTCGCCGTGCTCCTACCACGAAAATCACCGCGCCGACCGATCGGGCCCGCGCGATCGGCCGTACGATGGGCGTTGATGAGCCAACCACCGCCTGGTTCCATGGGTGCGCCGTTCATCGGCGAGGCGCTCGCGTTCCTCAAGGATCCGTTTGCGTTCACCCTGGTGCGCACGCGGCAGCATGGCCAGGTGTGGAAGACGCGGATCCTCGGCGACACGACGGTGTTCTTCGCCGGCCCGCGCGCGTTCTCGTTCTTCATGAACCCCGAGCACTTCACGCGCGAGTCGGGCTCGCCGAAGTTTCTGCAGGAGCTCTTGCACCCCGATGCCGTGCCGTTCCTCGACGGCGAGCGCCACAAGGCCCGCAAGCGCCTCCTGCTCTCGGCGTTCTCCGACGCCGCGCTCGATACGTACCTGCCCAACATCTTCACGATCCTGGCGCGCTTCGTCGACCGCTGGGCCGCCGCCGGCGAGCACTCGATCGGCGAAGCCGAATCGCGGGGGGTGGGGACCCCGACGGCTCTGCCGGCGGGGCGGGGGTCCTCCCCCGTGATATCGATCGGCGAAGCCGAATCGCGGGGGGTGGGGACCCCGACGGCTCTGCCGGCGGGGCGGGGGTCCTCCCCCGTGATATCGATCGGCGGCGAGCTGCCGCAGCTCGGGTTCGACATCGCCGACATGCTGTTCGCGTCGAGCGATCCGGCGACGAGCAACACCGAGAGCGCGGCGGACTTCGCGGCGCTGATCAAGGGGACGTTCTCGCCGCCGATCAACCTGCCGTTCACCGCGTACGGCAAGGCGGTGAAGGCGCGCGATCGCCTGCGCGCGTACATCAAGCGCCAGGTCGAGACGCGCGATGGCAAGGGCAGCGCGCTCGGCGTGCTCAAGGCCGCGCGCGGTCCCGCGGGCGAGAAGCTCGACCCGGCCGAGCTCGAGATCGAGCTGTTGCACTTCTTCTTCGCAGCGCACGGCGGGCTGACCGCGGCGCTCGCATGGGGCATGGTCGTGCTCGGCGAGCATCCCGAGCTGGCGGCGCGCCTGCGCGCCGAGGCCGACGCCACGCTGGGCGACGGTACGCCGACGCTGACCCAGATCCGCGCGCTCGCCCAGGCCCGCGCGGTGTCGCGCGAGGTGCTGCGGGTGTACCCGGTCGCGCCGACGACGTTCTTCGGGGTCGCGAAGAAGGACCTCGAGATCGATGGCCTGGCGATCCGCGCCGGGTGGAAGGGCGTGGGCTGCGTGTGGGCGACGCTGCAGGACGCAGCGACGTTCACCGATCCGACGGTGTTCCGCGGCGATCGGCTCGGCGACGACGCGGTCGCCGCGCTGCCCAAGAACGCATTCGTGCCGCAGGGCGGTGGGCCGCCCGATGGTCACCGCTGCGCGGGGGAGGCGCTGATCCAGCTGGTCGTGCCTGCGTTCCTGGGTTGGTTCACGCGCAACTACGAGCTGACGTATCCCAAGCAGGACGCATCGCCGGGCAGCGGCGGCCTCGGGCCGCTGCCGAAGAGCCACCTGCTGGTCAAGATCGCTCGACGGCAGCCGAGCGCATCACAGCTCGCCGCGCCGTAGAGAGGCGATCGCCGCCGCAGATCAACGAACGCTCAGCGGACGCTCAGGTGAAGCACAACGTCGGACACTGCGACTTGCGCGTGGAGTTGTTTCCCCCGACGACGTCCTTGAGCAGCTCCGCCGGTAAGTGCGCGATCGTCTCTTTCTTGAGCTCGAACGCGCGTGGCTTCATCACATGCTTGGTCTTGATCATGCGCGCACGCTACCTACGCACGCGCGATCGCGTCCAGTGACATGCGATGTCCTCGCAGCGTGAGCTTTGCTCAAGCGGCCAATCGCACACTCCCATGCTCACTGCCCACGATTGTGTGCGTTGGGATACGGCGTCAGAACGGCAGGTCCTGGCCGCGCGCCGGGAGCACCGAGCGATCGTGGCCGAGCATCTCGTCGACGTGGCGGGCGAGCTCGCGACCCTCGGCGATCGCCCACACGATGAGCGAGGCACCGCGATGGGCGTCGCCCGCGCAGTAGACGCCCGGGACGTTGGTCGCGAAGCGCGCATCGACGGCGACGCTGCCGCGCGCGTCGAGGGCGACGCCGAGCTGCTCGGTGAGGCTCGACGTCTGGGGGCCGGTGAAGCCGAGCGCGAGGATCAAGGCCTCGACCGGGATCTGGATGTCGATGCCCGGGGTGTCGACGCGCTCGCCGTGCAACGCGATCAGGCGGCCGCCTCTGCCCTCGAGGCGCGTGGTGCGGAATGCGAAGGCGCGCTCGCCGCCCTCTTCCTGCGAGCTCGAGGTGCGGAAGATCATCGGCCAGGTCGGCCAGGGGTTGGCGTCGGCGCGCTTGGTGGGCGGCGCGGGGAGCAGCTCGATCTGGGTGACCGAGGCAGCCTTCTGGCGGAGCGCGGTGCCCAGGCAGTCCGAGCCGGTGTCGCCGCCGCCGAGGATGACGACGCGCTTGCCGCGGACGTCGTGGATCGACATCCCGCGCTCGCCGCCGACCACCTCGTTCTGCTCGGTGAGGTAGTCCATCGCGAGGACCACGCCCTCGAGCTCGCGGCCCGGGACCTGGAGGTCGCGCGCGCGCAACGCGCCGATCGCGAGGACGATCGCGTCGCATCCGGCGCGCAGCTCGGTCCACGTCGGGTCGCGCCCGACGGTGACGTTGCAGCGGACCTCGATGCCCTCGGCCTCGAGGATCGCCAGGCGGCGGTCGATGACGCTCTTCTCGAGCTTGAAGTCCGGGATGCCGTAGCGGAGCAGGCCGCCCGGGCGCGCGGCGGCCTCGTAGATCGTGACGCTGTGGCCGGCGCGGTTGAGCTGCTGGGCGGCGGCGAGGCCGGCCGGTCCCGAGCCGACCACGGCGACGCGCTTGCCGCTGCGCACGCGCGGCGGCTGCGGCGCGACCCAGCCGTCGGCGAACGCGCGCTCGATGATCGCCTTCTCGATCGACTCGATCGCGACCGGCTGACCATCGAGCGCGAGCACGCAAGCGGCCTCGCACGGCGCGGGGCACAACCGCCCCGTGAATTCAGGGAAGTTGTTGGTCGACGCGAGGCGGCGGTGGGCGTCGCGCCAGCGGTCGCGCCACACCAGATCGGCGAACTCGGGGACGGCGTTGCCGAGCGGGCAGCCCTGGTGGCAGAACGGCACGCCGCAGTCCATGCAGCGGCCGGCCTGGTGACGGCTCGCATCGCTCTCGAGCAGGCCGCCCGGCGGCTCGACCTCGCGCCAGTCGCGCAGGCGATCGGTCACGGCGCGCTTCTTGGGCAAGAGCCGCGACCACTCGATGAATCCGGTGGGCTTGCCCATCAGCGTGCTCCTCCCACGACCGTGAGCTGGCCGGGCCGCGGGCGCGAAGCCGCGCGGCGCGCCTGCAGCACGCGCTTGTAGTCGGTCGGCATGACCTTGACGAACCTCGAGACCAGATGCTCCCAGTTGTCGAGCACGCGGCGGCCGAGCGGGCTCGACGTGAACCGCACGTGGTCCTCGATCAGGCTATTGAGCAGCCAGAGGTCGCTCTCCTCGACGACCGACTCGAGCTCGACCATCTCGAGGTTGACGCGGCTGCGCAGTGACTGCGACTGGTCGAAGATGTACGCCGTGCCGCCGCTCATGCCGGCACCGAAGTTGCGGCCCACACCGCCGAGCACGACCACCACACCGCCGGTCATGTACTCGCAGCCGTGGTCGCCCACGCCCTCGATGACGGCGCGCGCGCCCGAGTTGCGCACGGCGAAGCGCTCACCGGCGAGCCCGCACGCGAACAGGTCGCCGGCGGTGGCGCCGTACAGCGCGACGTTGCCGACGATCACGTTGTGCTCGGGGGCGAACCGCGCGCTGG
>DATIPJ010000153.1:0-4530 GCA_035472155.1 Kofleriaceae bacterium | reverse complement strand
TGGCGCTTGAACGCCGCGAAATCGGGAAAGCCAAGCTTCTTGCCGATCGCCGCCTGCTCGCCCTCGATGCGCGTGACTTCCGCCAGGCCGATCGCGTGGATCTCCTCGGCGCTGAGCTCGGTGGTCGTCGTGCGCTTGATCGCCGCGGCGTAGCGCGCGTCGCCATCGGGCAGCGCCCAGAGGCCGATGTCCTTGCGGCCGCGCGGCACGTACTCGTCGCGCAGGAACGCGGTCAGCTTGTGATACGCGGGCTGCACCTTGCCCTGGATCGCTGCGATCACGGCGGTGCGGATGCGGTCCTGATCGGTCTTGGGTAGATCGGCCGGAAACTTGCCGAGCGGCAGCGCGAACGGGCTGTCCTTGGGCGGACCGGCGCCGAGCTTCTGCGCCTGGCCCACGCACAGCTCGAGCAATAGCCGCGGCGGCACCAGCTGCTTGCCGAGGCCCTCCTTCATGAGCGCGATCAGCTGATCGAACACCGCCGGCACCTTCTCGAGGCGCGCGATGTAGTCGTCGTAGTCCTTCACCTTCTGAAACGGCAACGACGGCACGAGCGACGGCAACTGGATGTGCGCGCCGCCGAACTGGTCGATCGGCATCAGCCAGTTCTCGAACCGCGCGTTATCGAGCCGGTCCTTGAGCCGGCGCACCATCAGCTGCTGGCTGAGCGCCTCCTGCTCGGGGAACCCGGCGGTGTCGATCGCCTCGAACCGGGCGAGGAACTTCTTCGCCTCGCCCAGGTCCGCCATCACCGCCTCGGTCGACGAATCGCTCCACTGGTCGTTGTAGCGGCGATCGCCCAGGATGCTGGCGAGCTCAGGCGAGCGCTTGAGCGTGTACTGCCACTGCTCGTCGAGCAGCGCGGTCATCTGCTTGCGCCGCGCCTCGAGCGACGCGCTGGCATCGGGCGCCTTGTCCGCCGGCGGTGGGCTCGGCGCGGCCTCTTGCGGTGCCGCGGCGGGCGGCGACGGCGCGGCGGGCGGTGGTTTACTCGAACAACCCGCGGCCGTCACAAAGGCGGCGGACACGAGACCGATGACAAGCTGGTTCATGGAGGTACCTCTGCTTCAACACCGGATCATAGACGATCGGCCACCGCGTCTCAGGCCGACCGCCGCGCTGCAGCGAGCTGCGTGTGCGTCGGCAATGCGACACCGGATCGTCCCATGCGACACCGGCAGCATCGCGCGCCCGGCTCGGCCGATCGATCCGGCGCGAAATCAAGGGCGAAAATCAAGGGCGAAATCAAGATCGATAATCAACATCATGGTCATTACGCACATGGATAGTGCAGACATTGGGTATCCGTGATCCTCCGTAATGACTCGCCGATCAGACGGTGTATCGGGCACTGCAGAATCCGGCACTACACCGTCGAGCCACCGGTCATCGCGCCAGTCGATCCTCATGAGATCCGCGTTGTACCCGCGCAGTCCGGGCGAGCACCGTGAGCAGTCCGCGAGGACCGCATCGACTCCCGCCGGGCGCGTGCGACGTTCGAACGACCTTCGCAACGCTGCGCGTTGCTGCGCGGTCCGGCAGAGCCGAACCTTGCGATGCGATTCATCACGGAGGCCTTTGTCATGGCTACCCAGGATCTCTCTCGCCGCGTCTTCCTGGCGCGCATCGGGGTGCTCGGCGCCGGCACCTTGCTGCTCCCAGGTTGTCTCCTCTCGCCTGAGCCCACCACCAGGACCGAGAGCTCCGAGCTGCTCCTCGGCGTGCTCGTGGGTCTCTTGCGCCCGGTGCTCGCGCAGCTCTCGCGCGACACACTGAACGGCTTCGTCGCGTTCAGCCTGCCCGGCCCCGACGCATACTCCCGCGCGCAGGGCACGCCGCGCGGAGAGCCGGGCGGCATCGACGCCGGCGGCACCGACTTCTTGATCGACAACCTCGATCGCTTCCTGCCCGTGCCCGACGACATCGTCGGACCGGCGGCCGCCGCGCTGGTCACCGCGCTGCGCGATCTGCCGCTGCCGCTCGATCCGGGCCTGCTCGGCGGCATCCTCGGCGGGCCGTCGATCGTGACCGTCGGCCTGGTCGACGCCGCGGTGCGCTTCATCCTCGAGAACGACAGCGACGCGCCGCTGTCGCTGCCGGTGGCGCTGCTGCTCAACTACGTCGCCACCGTGACCAACCCGCTCTCGCTGCGCGGCGCGTTCATCTCGCCATTCGCGCGGCTGTCGTTCGCCGACAAGGCACATGCGATGGAGATGCTCGAGACCTCGCAGTCGAACCTGGTCGCGCTGCTCGACGCCCAGGTACCGCAGCCGCTCAAGTCCTCGGTCTCGGGGCTCCTGAAGTTCCTCGGCGGCGCGCTCCACGAGTTCGCGGCGTTCGGCAGCCTCGGCGAGAGCCAGCGCTTCAACCCGCGCACGCGCACCCTGACGGGCCGCCCGGTCGGGTGGCAGCTCACGGGCTTTCTCCCCGACAACCAGACCGGCGATGGCTGGGACGATCTGCTCGGCTACTACCAGGACCGACGGGAGGTGACCGATGTTTGATGTCATCGTGATCGGCGCCGGCGGCGGCGGCCCGGTCGTCGCCAAGGAGCTCGCGCAGCGCGGCCTCTCGGTGCTGCTCCTCGAAGCGGGCGCGCGCCACGCCCACCCGCGCGCCGAGTGGACGCACTTCGAGAACGACGCCAACAACCCGTTGACCGGCTTTCTGCGCTTCGGCCCCGCCGACCGCAAGAAGCCCGCGTGGTTCCGCGAGCTGCCGCAGAATTCGTTCCTGTTCCAGGTCTCGGGCGTCGGCGGCACCACGCAGCACTACTTCGGCAACTGCCCGCGCGCCTACCCGGGCGCGTTCGCCGGCTACGACGGGGCCGACCGCGACGCCTACGACACCGCGCACCGGTTTCCGTTCACGTACGGCGAGCTCGTGCCGTACTTCGAATGGGTCGAGGCCACGCTGCCGGTGCAGACCGCGGCGATGGGCCGAAAGGAACGCACGTTCTTCGACGGCTGCGAGACCCTCGGCATCCCGGTCCAGACCACGAAGACCACGCTCGGCGATTCGTTCCGGCCGCAGCAGAATGCGATCCTGCAGCCGGGCGGCACCGCGGGTACGACCCGCGACCTCGCGCAGCTCGCGTTCCCGAAGGCGACCGGTTGCACGCTGTGCGGCTACTGCCTGCAGGGCTGCATGGAGCCGATCGGCGCGCCGCGCAACCTCGCGGCAAAGCGCTCGACCGACAACAGCTACGTGCCGATGGCGCTCACCGCCGACGCCTGGTCGCCCGGCGGCAAGGCGATCACGCTGATCGCCGACGCGTTCGCGACCAAGATCCACACCGAGACCCGCGGCGGCACACTGGTCGCCACCGGCGTGACCTTCCGCATCGGCGCCACCGGCGAGCGCCGGCGCGAAAACGCGCAGGTCGTGGTCCTGGCCGGCGGCACCACCGAGAGCCCGCGGCTGTGGCTCAACAGCGGCCTGCCCAACCCCAACGACTGGGTCGGCCGCGGCTACACCGATCACTACTTCGATCTCGTCGTCGGCCTGTTCGACAAGGACACCGACTCGTCCAAGGGCGCCGCGTCGGCCGCGCGCTGCGATTTCCCCGGGCGCGGCGGCCTCGAGAACATCGGCCTGGGGCCGGCGCTGCAGGCGTTCGCGATGCAGCTCAGCGACAGCGGCTCGCGCGGCTTCTACACCAACGGCCGCGGCTTCACCGGCCCGTGGGATGGCCCCACCGGCCGCCCCCTGGGCCCCGAGCTCAAGGACGCCCTGATGAACGGCGTCAATCGCCTGCTCAACATCCTGGTCATCACCGACGACGACGTCGAGGCGCAGAACCGCGTGCTGCTCTCGGCGCTGCCCGGCGACGAGCACGGCCCGGTCCCCAAGGTCGTGTTCCGCGCGGCCAACCGCAGCGCGCGCACGCAGGCCAACCGGGAGTTCTTGACGCGCAGAGCGACCGAGCTGTTGCGCGGCGCCGGGGCGCGCAAGGTGTTCCGCCTCGACTGGGGACCGCTGATCCTCCACGTGCAGTCGACGATGCGCATGGGCGCGGACCCGGCGACGTCCGTCCTCGACGACACCGCCGAGGCGCGCGCCGTGAAGCGCCTGTTCATCGCCGACAACTCGGCACTCGCCAACGCGCTCGGCGGCCCCAATCCGACGCTCACCAGCCAGGCGCTCGCCACGCGCACGGCGGAGAAGATCTTCCAGCGCTACTTCGGCGGCGAGCCGTGGGTCCTGCGCGAGTCGCCGGTGGTCTCGACCGACGACCGCGTGACCCAGGCGGTCATCGCGCGCGGCTTGTAGCGCGAGCTCTCTGGCTCAGGCCTCTTCCTTGACCGGCGTGGCCTTGAGCGCAGCCTTACCGTCCTTGACGTAGACGGTGAACCGCACCTCGCGGCAGCCGGTCTTCATCATCAGGTCTTCGCGGTTCTTCACCAGCTTCTCGGCGAACTTCTCGTAGACCAGACCCGCAGTGGGCTCGTTGCAGCTCCGCTTCATGGTGACGAACTGATCGAAGATCTGCTTGAAGTAGGGATCGATGCGCGGCCTCGCTGGCTCGGA
>DATIPJ010000152.1:0-14747 GCA_035472155.1 Kofleriaceae bacterium | reverse complement strand
AGGCCGAGCGTGCCGACGAACAGCCCGACGTCATAGCGGGTCGGCGAGTAGTAGCTCCACTGCGACGGCAGGAACGACCGCGCGAGCGAGGTCGCGATGATCACGAAGCGCTCGAACCACATCCCCACGTTGATCAGGATGCAGGCGATGAAGATCAGGATCGGCGTGCGCCGGACCTTCTTGATCCAGAACACCTGCGGCACGAGCACGTTGCAGCTGATCATCAGGAAGTACGACCACCAGAACGGGCCGAACGCGCGGTTGACGAACGCGAACCGCTCGAACAGGTTGCCCGAGTACCAGGCGATGAACAGCTCGGTGCCGTAGGCGAGACCGACCATCATGCCGGTGCCCAGCATGATCTTGCAGGCGGCCTCGACGTGCTCGTCCTTGATGATGTGCTTCAAGTTGAACAGGTGACGCGCCGGGATGAGCAGCGTGAACACCATCGCGAACCCGGAGAAGATCGCGCCGGCGACGAAGTACGGCGGAAAGATCGTCGTGTGCCAGCCCGGCAGCTGCGAGGTCGCGAAGTCGAACGACACGACCGAGTGCACCGAGAACACCAGCGGCGTGGCGAGCCCGGCGAGGATGAGGTACGCGCGCTCGTAGCGGTGCCACTGGCGGGCCGAGCCGCGCCAGCCGAGCGACAGCGCGCCATAGATGATCGCGCGCACCTTGTCGCCCTTGGCCGCCCAGCGATCGCGGAACGTCGCGAGGTCGGGGACCATGCCCATGTACCAGAACAGCAGCGACGTCGTGAGGTAGGTGGTGACCGCGAAGATGTCCCACATCAGCGGGCTGCGGAACTGCGGCCACATCTGCATGTCGTTGGGGTGCGGGATCATCCACCACGCAAACCACGGGCGGCCGGTGTGGAGCAGCGGGAACAGGCCGGCGCACATGACGGCGAAGATCGTCATCGCCTCGGCAGACCGGTTGATGCTGACGCGCCAGGTCTGGCGGGTCAGGTAGAGCACGGCGGAGATCAGCGTGCCGGCGTGACCGATACCGATCCACCACACGAAGTTGGTGATGTCCCACGCCCAGCAGACGGTGTTCGAGTTGCCCCACACGCCGATGCCGGTCGTGACCAGCACGTAGATCGAGTACAGCCCGATCATGAGCATGATCAGCGACACGGCGAGCGCGACGAGCCACAATTTGTGCGGCTTGGGCGCCTCGGCGACCCACGCAATGTCGCGCGTGACGCCGCGGAACGCCTCGCGGGCCTTGCCGGCCTCGGCGTGGTGGGACTCCATGGTTGCGTCTTGAGCGCTCATTCGTGACCACCCTGCGGTGCTGCAGTGTCGAGGCTGGGATTTGGGTTACGGACCCGCGCGAGGAAGCGCGTGCGCGGCTTGGTATAGGTCTCGGGCAGCAGCGCGTAGCTCGCGCGGTCCTGATGCAGGCGGTACACGCGGCTGGCCTTGTCGGCGAGGTCGCCGAACACGATCGCCTCGGTCGGGCAGGCCTGCTGGCAGGCGGTCTCGATCTCGCCGTCGGGGAGCACGCCGTTGACGCTGCCCGGGCGCTGCCCGGCCCGGATCTGCGCCTTGGCCTTGATCTTGGCGTTCTGGATCCGCTGCACGCAGTACGTGCACTTCTCCATCACGCCGCGCATACGGACGGTGACCTCGGGGTTGAACAGCAAGCGGCGCACGCGATTGCGCGCGTCGCGCCACTCCTTGTTCCAGTCGAGGAAGTTGAACCGGCGGACCTTGTAGGGGCAGTTGTTGGCGCAGTACCGCGTGCCGATGCAGCGGTTGAACGCCATGTCGTTGAGGCCCTCGTCGGAGTGCGTGGTCGCGCCGACCGGGCAGACCTGCTCGCACGGGGCCTGCTCGCACTGCATGCAGGCGATCGGCTGATACACGACCTGCGGATCCTCGACCGTTCCCTTGAAGTAGCGGTCGATCCGGATCCACGACATCTCGCGGTTGTTCATCACCTCGTTGCGGCCGACGACCGGGACGTTGTTCTCGGCCTGGCACGCGACCATGCACGCGTTGCAGCCGGTGCACGTCGAGAGATCGATCGCCATCGCCCAGCGGTGGCCCTGGTAGTCCTTCTCCTTGAACAGCGACAGCCCGCCCTCGCCCTCGCGATCGGTGTTGCCGCGGTTGGCGAGGTCGTTGAAGCCGCCCTCGGGCTCCTCGGCGCGCCAGCTCGCCTCGCTGACCAGGTCGCGCTGCTTGACCTCGCGGATCAGCTCGGGGATGCGCTCCTCGAGGCCGCCCGCGTTGATCTTGCTGCCCTCGCGCTTGATCTGGCCCACGTTGCCCAGGCCCGTGCGGATGTCCCAGTGCTCCTGGATGTTGGCCAGCGTGTACGACTTCCCCGTCGGGGTGACCGTCGCCTTGGTCGCGTAGTCCCAGCCGGTGGTCGTGCGGACCTTGTACGTATCCCAGCCGACCGTGCGCTTGCCGTGACCGCCGACCCGGCCGGCCGCGGTGCGTCCGCCGCCGAGCACGAGCGCGATCGAGCCCTTGGCCTGGCCCGGCATCGTGTAGCAGGGCAGCTCGATCTCCTTGTCGCCGACCTTCACCTTGATCAGCGTGTCGTTCTCGAGGCCGAGCCCGCTCGCCGTGTTGGCGCCGACCAGCGCGTAGTTGTCCCACGTCACCTTGGTCATGAAGTCGGGCGTCTCCCACATCCAGGCGTTGTTGCCGTACCGCCCGTCGTAGGTGAAGCTCGACTGCTGAAACGTGACCTCGAGCTCGCCGTTGGTGCGCAGCGAGCCGCTCTGCTGGCTCGGCGACAGCGCCGGCAGCTGGAACGTCGCCGGGGTCGCTTGCACCACGGCGTGCTCGGTGTTCGGCACGAAGCCGTCGTGGACGTGCTGCTTCCAGTTGGCCTCGAAGCCGAGCTCCCTGTGCGCGGCCTCGACCAGCTCCTGGCCGCCCTTCTCCTCGCCGAGCAGGAGCGACATCAGCTCGATCGCCGACAGCCCGCCGTAGAGCGGCGCGACCAGGGGCTGCGCGAGCGTGATCGTCCCGTCCCAGGTGCGGATATCGCCCCACGCCTCGAGGAAGTGGGCGCGCGGCACGTGCCAGGTCGCGAGCTGCGAGGTCTCGTTGTGGTACTCGTGCAGGTGGATCGACGTCCGCACGCTCTTGAGCGCAGCGGCGAAGTCGAGGTCCGCCGGGGCGTCGTACACCGGGTTGCCGCCGATGATGATCAGCGTACCGATCCCGCCGGGCGCGGCCATCGCCTTGGTCAGCTCGGTGATCGCCTTCAGGTGGGTCGGGCGATCGCCGTCGGGATCCTCGACGTACTCGAGGGTCTGCCCGGGCGCATGGATCGCCTGGTTGATCCGCGCGACCAGCGCGTGGACCTCGGGCGGCTGGCGCCGGCCGGCGATCACGACCGACTTGCCGTCGTTCTTCTTGAGCTCCTCGACGAGGACCTTCAGGTACTTATCGACCTTGGGCTCCTTCAAGAGCTCGGCGTTGGGCGGCGCGCCTCCGCCGAGCGCGGCGTCGAGCGCCATCGCGAACGGCAGCCCGAGCTCGGAGCGCAGCGCGAGCCGGTGATCGGCCATCGCGCCGGTGTTGGAGAACGTGCTCTCGACCGACCACAGCCGGTTCATCTTGCCGATGCCGAGCGTGCCGTTCTGGCGGCGCGAGCGCGCGAAGTCGCGGCTGTACTTGAGGACCGCGGGGTGCTCGGTGAAGATGTCGCAATCGATCGTGACGATCGTCTCGGCGCGATCGAGCTTGGCGATCGGCCGCAGCGAACGGTCGCCGAAGGCCATCCGGGTGCCGGCGCGCTCGTTGTCCCACGACAGCGGCTCGTACTCGTGCCAGCGCACGCCCTGGCCGATCAGCTTGGCGCGCAGCGCGCGAGCGGTGGGCGATGACGTCGCCTCGCTCAGCACATGGGTGGTGCCCAGGCTCGCGCGCAGCTGCGTGAGCGCGGCGCGGAACGCCTCCATCGACGACGGCGTGCCGTGCTCCGAGGTCGCGGTCTGCGACCGATCCGGATCATAGAGGTGGAGGATCGAGGCCTGGGCGAACGTGGTCGCGCCGGCGCGGCGCTCGGTGCCGGTGACGATGCCGCCGCTGGCGAACGGATGCTCGGGGTTGCCGTCGAGCTTGATCGGCCTCCCCTCGAACGACGTGGCCAGCATCGCGTGGCCGACGCCGCCGAGCTCGAACGCGGTCGCGTACTGCTGCGTGACGCCGGGCGTCTGATCCTCGGGGCGGCGGGCGAGCGGAACGATCTCTTCCTTCTCGTAGCGCCGGCAGCCGGCGACGCCGGCGAGCGCCATCGAGGCGCCCATCAGATGGAAGAAGTTGCGGCGCGACAGCGGATCCTTGGGCGCAACCTCGGCCTCGGGCGGAAACTCGTGGCCGGTCCGGCCGACCTGGAACGAGGCCTCGCCGGAGAGCTCGCGCAGCGACTTCCAGTAGCCGTGCTCGGGGGTCGCCGGCAGATCGGCCAGCGGCTCGCCCGACTCGTGATCGTCGGGGTCTGCGTGCTCGTGGTCTCCGTGCTCGTGGTCTGCGTGCTCGTGGTCTCCGTGCTCGTGATCGTCGTGATCGTGGTCGTCGCGAGCGATGTCATCGTGGGCTTCGTGGTGGTTCGACATCGTCGGCTCCTAGCGATGACAGGTCGAGCAGTTGGTAGGAGGGTTGACGCTGTTTCGCTTCTTCACGTCTTCGCCTTCGCCGGAGGCCGGCTGATAACCCATCTTGGTGACGTTGTCCGGGTTGCGGAGGAACGGCGTGGGATTGCGGTGACAGGCCAGGCACCACTCCATCGTGAGCGGCTTGGCCTGATACACCTTCACCATCTGATCGATGCGGCCGTGGCAGGCCTCGCAGCCGACCGCGGCATTCACGTGCGCCGAATGATTGAAGTAGACGTAGTCCGGAAGATCGTGCACGCGTGTCCAGTGCACAGGCTCGTTCTCTGCGAACGCCTGACGCACCGGTAACAGGAGATCAGAGTCCTTCTTGACCGTGGAATGGCAATTCATGCAGGTAGCGGCAGGTGGAACTGCCGCCTTGCCCGCGCGCTCCACGGTGGTGTGGCAGTACCGGCAATCGAGGCCGAGCTCGCCCGCATGTAGTGCGTGGCTATACGGGACCGGCTGGTCCGGCTGATAGCCGATCCGGAGCGCTTCGGGCGTCACGCCGTACGCGACCAGCGCGACCAGGTACACCGGCGCTCCGAGAACCAGGAGGTTGATCCACCTGCGAAGTGTCTCGGTCCATTCGGGAAATATGAAACGCGGCATGTGGTTTCCTGCAAAGTGCGTATAGCGGTGTACGGCTACACGAGTGCCCTATGCACCACACACCGACCTCTACTCGCAACATCGAGCGGGGCGGCGTCTGGTCGCAGATGCATGCAATCAGCTCGGGTATTGGATGCCGTTATGGCAGCTCTCGACGAAGCGGCAGGTGCGACAAGACATCGCGGCGGATCCCGATCCAGCTCCGCGGCAGATTGCCGCAGCAGCACCGTCGAGGAACGCGCACTGCACAATCGATCTTCGCCAGGCGCATGACAATACGGTCCCCATCCCAGCTCGACCGAGTCATCCTCGCAGGTTGCGCGAAAAGAGCGTCATTCGCAACGACACAGCAAACGCTTCGTGCATGAGGCGACCGTGATGTCCACTCGCTGCGCAGACGTGGCACGCTCGCTTGCGCCGTGTTGACGATCGTCATCGCACTGGTCGTCGCCCTGCTGGTCGTCGCGCTGGTCGCGGTACCGCTGTGGCGCAAACGCGCCGCGGTGGTGGAACGGGTCGAGGCCCCGCTCGATGGGGTCGTTGCCGTTCCCGGCCCGGTGGAGCGCGGACCGCCGCTCCCGGTGGTGCTGGTGCACGGCCTTTTCGGATTCGATCGGATCGGCGTGCCGGGCGCGCGGTTCGACTACTTCCGGGGCATCGCAAAGCACCTCGAGACGCTGGGCTGCGCGGCGCACGCGGTTCGCCTGCCGGCTTCCGCATCGGTCCCCGAGCGCGCGCGCGAGCTGGTCGCCGCGATCGAGGCCCTGCCGCACGACCGAATCGATCTCATCGCGCATAGCCTGGGCGGCCTCGACGCGCGCTTTGCCCTCGCTCACCTGGGCCTGGCGCGCCGCGTGCGCTCGCTCGTGACCGTCGGCACGCCGCACCGCGGGACGCCGCTGGCCGACCTCGCGCTCAAAGGGCCGCTCGATTGGGCGCGCCGGATCGCCCGCGCGCTCGGCGTGCCGCTGGAGGCGCTCGAGTGGCTGGGCACCGAGGCGCAGGCCGCGTTCAACGCCAGCGTGCTCGATGTGCCGGGCGTGCGCTACGCGTGCGTCGTCGGCGGCATTCGCCGTCGGCGCGATGTGCCGCTCGCGCTCGTGCCAGCTCATGCCTACCTTCGCCGCGTCGCCGGGCCCAATGATGGGCTCGTGCCGGTCGCGTCGCAGTACTGGGGCGAAACGCTCGCCGAGATCGAAGCCGACCACTTCGCGCAGATCGGATGGCGAGTTGCAATGCGCCACACATTCGACGCCCCCGGGCTCTACGCCTTCGTCATTGCCCGCCTGGGCGACTCGCCGGCCGCGCATGTAGTCGAGGCTGCGCGTGCGCTAGGCACTGCGTAACACTTCATCGCTGCCTTCACGGTTGAAGCAGCGCAGCTCCTGCGCCACGATGCCCCGAGATGCGATCCACCGCTATTATCGCGTCGTTAGGGCTCCTGGCTTGCGGTCGCCTGGGCCTTCACGAACGGCCCGACGGCGGGGCCGGCGATGACACGAGCGATGGTGCGCCCGGCGGGATGGACGGTCCCGACGACGGCCAGCCGCCCGCAACCCCGCGCGCGATCGCGGTCGGCCGCGACTTCGCCTGCACCGTGCGCGACGGCGCCGTGTGGTGCTGGGGCGATGACCACACCGGCCAGCTCGGTGACAATGGCATCGCACCACAGGCTCGGCCCGTGAAGGTGGTCGGACTGCTCGACGCGGTGTCGGTCGTCGCCGGCGAGACCCACGCGTGCGCGCTGCGCGCGGGCGGCGGCGTGGCGTGCTGGGGCGAGAACGACAGCGGGCAGGTCGGCATCGACGATGACGACGACCAGCGGGTCCCGGTGCCGGTGGCCGGGCTCGGGACCGCCACGGCGATCGCGGCGGGTGCCCACCACAGCTGCGCGCGGCTGGACGATGCCACCGCCTGGTGCTGGGGCAACAATGAAGCGGGCCAGCTCGGCTTCACCGGGCTCGACACCCCGACGCCGCGCATGGTGCTCGACCAGGTCGCTGCGATCGCAGCGGGCGAGCTGCACACCTGCGCCCTGCGCGGCGATGGCAGCGTGTGGTGCTGGGGGGACAACGCCAATGGCCAGCTCGGCGATGCCAGCGTCGTTCCGCGTCCGCAGCCGATGCCCGTGGCAGACCTGACCGCGAGCGCGCTGGCCGTCGCAGGCAACACCAGCTGTGTGCTCGCCGACGGTCACTACCGCTGCTGGGGGGACGGCAGCGACGGCCAGCTCGGCAATGACCGGTTCAGCGATCGGCACGTCCCCACCGCGCCGTCGATGATGGGCGGGTTCACCGCGATCGGCGCCGCGTCGGAGCACGTGTGCGGCATCCAGAGCGGCAATGTCTGGTGCTGGGGCGACGGCGGCAGCGGCGAGCTCGGCAACGGCGAGGCAGACCTCGTGGCACTGCCGGTCCTCGCGCTCGCCGATGGCCGCGCGATCGCGGTCGCCGCCGGCGAGGACCTCAGCTGCGCGCTACGCGGCGACGGCTCGGTCGCGTGCTGGGGCCTGGGCTCGAGCGGGCAGCTCGGCAATGGCACGATCGCCGCGTGGCAGCCGGTGCCCGTCGTCGATCTGGTGACGCCGACCGCGGTCGCGAGCGGCGCGTTCCATAGCTGCGCGATCGCCGCCCCGAACAACTCGGTGTACTGCTGGGGCGAAGATGACAACGCCCAGCTCGGCGACCGCAGCGGCCCGGCGCAGTCCAGGCCGGTGTTCGCCAACGTCAGCGGCGCGCTCCAGCTGGCGCTCGGCAGCGACCATAGCTGCGCGCTGCTCACCGATCACACCGTGTGGTGCTGGGGCGATGGCAGCGACGGGCAGCTCGGCAACGGACAGAACAACGACGACAGCCCGCCGGTGCAGGTCAGCGGGCTGACCGGGGTCGCCGCGATCGCCGCGGGCGACGACTTCACCTGCGCCGTGATCGGCAGCACCACGTTCTGCTGGGGCAACGACGAGAGCGGCCAGCTCGGCGACTCGGTCGCCGGCGCGGGCGGCGCCTCGCAATCGCTCCCCAAGCAGGTCGCCGGCGTCACCGGGACGATGATCGCCGCCGGCAGCGGGCACGCGTGCGCGGCGTCGAACACCGGCATCCAGTGCTGGGGCAGCGACCAGTGCGGCCAGCTCGGCGACGGCATGGAGAAGCCGATCTCGGCACCGGTCGCCGTCCAGGGCGGTGCGGGCACGATGTGGACTCCGAGCAAGCTCGCGGCGGGCGACGACCACACGTGCGCCGTCGACACGGTCGGCCGACTGCGCTGCTGGGGCCGCAACGACAACGGCCAGCTCGGCGACGGCACCTCCGACGATCACGCGATCCCGCTCGCCGTCATCGGGCTCAACACCATCACCGTGCGCGACGTCGCGGCCGGCGACGATGCCGCGTGCGCCGAGACGAGCGCCGGCCCGCGGTGCTGGGGCGAGAACTATTACGGCGAGGTCGGCGATGGCACCACGGCCACGCGCAACCAGCCGGCCGCGGTCAAGACGCTCGCCGCCTCACGCCCGGTCCCGGGCGCGTTCCACACCTGCACGCTGAGCGGCGGCCAGGTCCTGTGCTGGGGCGACAACTCGTCCGGCCAGCTCGGCAATGGCACGTTCAGCGCGTCGCTGGTGCCCACCGAGGTCGACTTCAGTCTGCTGCGCTATTTTTGAAGTGGCACGAGATCCAGAATCAGCACGACACAATCCCATGCTCACCACACGGTGCAGGTCTTCGCGGGCCGCATCGGCGTGCCTGCGACACAATGAAATGCGTCGGCGAAGGCCGGCAGGTTGCGCAGCGCCCCGTAGACCCGGAACTTGGAGGGCGAGTGCGGATCGACGGTCAACCGGCGCTCGGTCTCGGCGGGCCGCTCGCGCGCACACCAGATCTGCGCGACTCCCATGAAGAACTGCTGATCTTCTGTATAACCATCGGCGATATAGATCTTGGTGGCGTCCTTGCGCAATGCGCGAAAGGCGCGAAAGGCCATCTTCACTCCGCCCATGTCTGCGATGTTCTCTCCCACCGTCAGCTGGCCCTGGATGTACTTCTTGGGCAGTGCCTCGAACGTCGAGTACTGATCCGCCACGCAGCGGCCGCGGTCGGCGAACCGGGCCAGGTCGTCCTTCTGCCACCAGTTCGCGAGGTTGCCATCGGCGTCGAACTGCGCGCCCTGATCATCGAAGCCGTGGGTGAGCTCGTGGCCGATCACCATGCCGATCGCGCCGAGGTTGGCCGCGAGCCCGCGGTCGGGGCCGAAGAACGGCGGCTGCAGGATGCCGGCCGGTAGCGCGGTCACGTTTGCGGTCGGCTCGTAGTAGGCGTCGACCTGGAACGCATTCATCTGCCACTCGCCGCGATCGACCGGCGTTCCGGCCTTGGCGAGCTCGCGGCGGGTCTCGAACGCGGCGCTGCGCAGGAGGTTGCCGGCGAGGTCGTCGCGCTTGACTGCGAAGTCGTAGGTCCGCCAGTGATCGGGAAAGCCGACCATGCGAGCCAGCTTTGCGACCTTGGCGATCGCGGTCTGCCGGGTCGGCTCCGCCATCCATTCGAGATGCGCGATCTCGTCGGCGAGGGCCTGCGCGACGGGGTCGACCAGCTGGCTCGCGCTCTGCTTCGAGCCGGCCGGGAAGTAGCGCGCCACGTACTGCTGGCCGAGCAGCTCGCCGGCCGCGGTGGTCATCAGCTCGACGCAGCGCTTGTCGCGCGGCCGCGGCTTCTCGACGCCGGTGAGCAGGCGGCGCAGCTCGAACGCCTGCTCGCCGAACGCGCGGGGCAGCGCGAGCTCCATCCGCTGCACGAGGTGAACCGTGAAGTAGCTCGCCCACTGCGCGGGCTTGAACATCGCGCGCACGCGATCGAGCGCCGCGAAGAACCGCGGCGTCCCGACGATGATCTTCTTGCTCGGCGCCGACCCGAGCGCTTTCCAGTACGCCGGCCAGTCGACCGACTTGACCTGGCGCGCGAGCGCCTTGGCGTCGGTCGGGTTGTACGACGCGGGCACGTCGCGGAGCTCGACCGCGGTCTTGGTGAGCCTGGCGAGCTCGGTCTCGATCGCGACGACGTCAGCCGCGGCGGCGTCGGGCGATGCGCCGCGCGGCGCCGCGAGCGCGAGCATCTTGCGGACGTGCTCGCGGTAGCCATCGAGCTTGTCCTTGAGCTCGGGCTTGCTGTAGTAGTCGCGGTCGGGCAGCCCGAGCCCCGCGGCGTCGAGGTACGTGACGTTGGTCGTCGAGGCCTTGAGGTCGGCGCGCACGTGGTTGTCCCAGACGACGAAGATGCCGAGCTTGTGCAGCTCGGCGAGCGCGGCGAGCCAGGTCCTGGCGTCCTTGACGCCCTGGACCCTGGTGAGCAGCGGGCGCATCGCGGCCATCCCGGCGCGCTCGGCCGCCGCCTCGTCGAGGCAAGACGCGTAGAAGTCGCCGAGCTTCTTGGCGCCCAGGTCGCTGCCGCCGCGGACCGCTTCCTCGAGGAGGGCCTTGAGCACGGCCTGGTTGTGCTCGTCGAGATCGCTGCCGCGGCCCCAGCGCGGGCGGTCGGCGGGGATGGGGTTGTTCTGGATCCAGCCGCCGCACGCGAACTGATAGAAGTCGACGCACGGATCCGACGTGCGATCGAGCGAGCTGGCCTCGAGGCCGACATCGGCGAGCGTGACGTTCACGGTGGCCGGCGTCGGCGGCGAGGTTGGCGCTCCGAGGCCGGCGCCGATCGAGCCCGCCAGGATGATCGCCGCAACGTATGCGCGCCTCATGGCCTCGGTTGTAACACGGGCACTCGCGCGGTCTGCACGGCAGGCGCACGCTGGATCCGGTAGCCGATGAGACGCGAGGCATCGTCGAGGGCGGCGCAGACTCGCCGGCGAGATGTCCGGCGGGCGGACAGCTCACGCGCGCGTGCCGGCGATCAGGTAGAGGCCGCTGAGCAAGAGGCGGGTCGCAACGCGCTCGAATCCGGCGCTGCGCATGGCCGCGTGCTGCTCCTCCTCGGTCGCGAACAGCGCGCGCTTGCGCGGCGTGTCGTCGGCGGGAACATGATCGCTGACCAGCAGCACACCGCCCGGACGGAGGAGCGCGTGGACCTGGCGATAGAGCCCTGGTACGTGGCGCTTGTGGCGGATCTCGTGGACGGCCTGCATCGTGACCACCGCGTCGAGCGGTGTTTCGAGCGCGCGCGTCCAGTGGGGCTGCTTGAAGTCGCCGAGCACGAACACCGCCGTCGGGTGATGGCCGACGCGCGCGCGGCTCATCTCGAGCATCGGCGGCGAGAAGTCGAAGATCGATGCCGCTCGGGACGTCGCTCAAGAGCTCGGTCGTCACCGCGCGAGCATAGCGCCACGCGATTGCGCTCGGTCCGCTCAATCGGGTCGCGCAGGCGCCGAATCGCGTGGGGGGACCTTTCGGTCCGAGCGGATGTTGCCGGGCAGCACGTTGATCGGCACCGGCGGGGTCAGCTCGTAGAGGAAGCCGCGGGTCCGGATGTCGGCCACGAAGCGCTCGCTCTTGTAGAACACGATGCGGCGGTAGAGCTCGGGCTGCTCGCCGCGCACGACGTGCTCGCGATGGCGGAGCAGGAAGTCCGCCAGCCGGACAGCCAGCTGGTTGTAGAGGCGGTGGCAGCCGTGGCTCGTGCCGTTGACGATGGAGGTCACGCTGGCCGAGCCATGGGTGCCGATGCCGTTGTCGTCGAAGCGGTCCGGCTGGTCCTTGCGCTTGATGACCTGATGATGGACGAGCAGCGTCATGCCGTAGGCCGCGTGCGGGCCCGGGCCAAGCACCTCGCGCTTGAGCGCCCAGTGCCCGTTGTAGAGGTTCTTGACCAGGTCGCGGTCGGGCGTCGACGGCGGCGCGAGCCAGGTCGGCGCGGCATAGAGGTCGCGCCACACACGCGGGCCGACGTCGGACTCCTTCCATCGCTGGACCAGGCCCTCGGCGGTGCGCTGGTCGGCCCAGCCGCCGATCGTCGTCGGCCAGCGCACGAGCGGCCGCTTCGTCCCGCCGTCGTTGACGTAGACCACCAGCGTCGGGCGGTGCGCGATCCGGCGCGGGATCGGGACGTCGTCGTACCAGACGTCGCCGCGATCGATCTCGGCGGTGAGCTCCATGTGCGCGGCGTGGTATGCGGGCGGCGGCGGCAAGGCGATCGCGACGCGCACGCCGCCCGGGTGGCGGCCGAGGAACGCGCGAGCCTCGGCCGGGCCGAGCCAGCCGAGCTGGCGCGCGGCGGCCTCGGTCACCGCGCTCACCAGGTCGGGCGCCGCGTTGGGCAGCGGCTTCTCGTTGCCGCGCGCAGCGCGCATCGGCGCCGGATCGAGCATGCGGCCCAGGATCGGCTGCGGGCCGGCGCCGGCGGTGCCGTCCTCGACGATGCCGGCGGCGTCGGCCACGCGCTCGCGCAGGATGCGCAGCGCGAGCCGGAAGTCGTGCTCGCGGCTGTCGAGCATGAGCGCCTCGCGGGTCTCGGCGTCGATGCGCTCGGTGGGCATGAGGAAGTTGCGGCGCTGGAACAGCTCGGTTGCGTTGCCCGTGCGCCAGGTCATGCTGCCGTCGGCATCGGCCTCGGCGAGGAAGCCCTCGCACACGTAATGCTTCTGCGCGGCGATGATACCGGCGCGCTGATCGACGAGCTTCTTCCAGCGCGCGTAGATCGGCGCGAACGCAGGCACCTGGGCGAGCGCGGCGAAGTCGGGCGCCTCGCGGCGGGCGCGCTCGCGCTCGAGCTGGACCTCGAGAGCCACGCGCACCTGGTCGCCGAATTTGACCTGGTCCTTGTAGTCCTGGTCGTACGGCTTGTCGAGCAGCGCGATCGGCTCGGACTCGATGAAGGCGTGGCAGAAGTGGCGCGCGTCGTCGGCGAGCCGCTCGCGCGCGATCGCCAGCGAGGGCAGCACGCCGTAGAGCTCGCCGAGGGCGTCGTCGCCCATGGTGTCGGCGACGCTGTTGTCGCGCTCGGCGGCGAGCGCCAGGTAGCGCGCGCGATAGCTCGGCGCGACGCCGTCGTGCTCGCCGAACAGGCTCGGCGTCCACGCATCGCGCAGGTCGACGATCGTGAGCTTCCGCGCCTCGGCATCGGCCGGGCACACCGCGTCGCCCTCGCGGCCGCCCTCGACGATCAGCACCGGATCGCCACACAGCGCATCGCCGGTGATCGGCCGCGCGGCGCCTGCCAGCTCGGCGCTGGCCTGCGCGCTCGGCGTCGGCGATGGCGCCGCGGAGTGCGATCCGGAGGGGCTGCTGCAGCCGGCGACCGAGGCGCCGATCGCGACCAGCATGCGAGGCATGTCACTCAGACGGCTCATGCGTTCAGGGCGTCCTCTTCATTGTGAGACATTTCGTCGCCGGGGCCCAAGCAGGTTCTTCGCACGCGTTGAGATCCAGCAGCTTAGGTGCGTGCCCGAGAACCCCGGAGGCATCCGCCATGTGTGATCATCGGGGGATGGCTCGCACCCCACTGCTCCGATCCATCCGCCAGCTCGCGCGCGACGCCCACGCGTCGAAGGCCACCGGCATCCCCATCGACGAGGTCGTCCAGATCCGGGCCATGCGCGCCGAGCACCGGCTGTCGCGCCGGCGATTCCTCGTCGGAGCGGCGGCCGGGGCGGCGGCGCTCGCCGTCCCCGGGCGTGGGCGCGCGGCCAAGAACCAGCGCAGGATCACGATCGTCGGCGGCGGCATTGCCGGCCTGACCTGTGCGCTCACGCTGCGCGATCGCGGCCTCGACGCCACCGTCTACGAAGCCTCGGGCCGGCTCGGCGGCCGCATGTTCTCGAACACGGGCTACTTCGCCGCCAACCAGGTCAGCGAGTGGTGCGGCGAGTTGATCGACACCGGCCATCACACCGTGCGCAACCTGGCGGCGCGGTTCTCGCTGCCGCTCGACGACCTGCACGCCGCCGAGCCCAACGGCTCCGACGAGACCTACTTCTTCGGCGGCCAGTACTATCCCAAGGCGATTGCCAACGCCGACTTCCTCGACATCGCCGACATCCTGCAGGCCGACGTCGACGCGGCGCCGTTTCCGACGACGTTCGACGCGTTCACCCCCGAAGGCTTCGCGCTCGATCACATCAGCGTGCGCGACTGGATCGAGTCGCGCGTGCCGGGTGGCTTCGATTCGCCGCTCGGCCAGCTGCTCGACACCGCCTACAACATCGAGTACGGCGCCGACACGACGATCCAGTCGTCGCTCAACCTGATCTACCTGCTCGGCTTCCAGCCGACCGCCACACAGCTCGACATCTTCGGCGAGTCCGACGAGCGCTTCCACATCCGCGGCGGCAACCAGCGCCTGCCCGAGGCGATCGCGGCGGGTCTGGGCGACGCGGTGGTCACCGGCCACAAGCTGGTCCGCCTCGCGCAGACCGCCGGCGGCCGCTACCGCGCGACCTTCGAGCGCGGCAACACGACGATCGACGTCGTGTCGGACTTCGTCGTGCTGGCGCTGCCGTTCGCCGTGCTCGACGGCATCGACACCCGCGACGCCGGCTTCGAGCCGCGCAAGCGCCGCGCGATCGCGCA
>DATIPJ010000151.1:0-9272 GCA_035472155.1 Kofleriaceae bacterium | reverse complement strand
GCACTGCGAGTGATAGATCGTGCTCGGATCATCGCGGTCGAGGACCTTGATGCTCATCACCGCGCGGCACGGCAGCGGCAGCATGCCGCAGTCCGTCGTCGGGCAGTGCTGGTCGTCCTTGTTCGACAGCGCCAGCACGATCGGCGGCGTCGGCGTGCTGCATGCCACCAGCGCGAATAGCCCGAGCGCCGCGACGAAGCGCGGAGCAGAGCGGGCGGTGGCGGTGGCGCGGGTCACGGGGTTTCCTCGGGGTCGCGCCTGGGGGGGAACGTGACGGGCCCCCACGCGCGGTCGGGCTCAGTGTAGTGCAGCCACATGTACCCGCTCACGATGGCGGCCGCAACCGCTGCGGCGAGCCCGAGCTGGACAGACCGCCGCTCGTACCACCGAGGCTGGACCACCGGAGCCCGGATCACCACCGGGGGCACGACCACAACCTTGGGCGGGGCCAGCTGCTTCAGGATCTCGATCGGGTTGTCCCGGCCGAGCTCGCGGATCTCGGAGAAGCCGGGCTCACGGTCGCGCCAGGTCTGCCACAGGATCCTGCCGTTGACCTTCGAGAGCAGGATCGCATCGTGGACGTTGACGAACTCGGCGAGCGCCTTCATCGCGGTGGCGCGCACGGCCGGGTCCTGGGCCTGCGACAGCGCCAGGCGGAACCGGACGACCTTCTGCGGGCGGTTCAGCGGGCCGTCCATGATGGTCGCCACGCTGGGGCGCGCAGCGGTGACCAGCACCTCGCGGCCGCCGGTCTCGCGCAAGAGATCGGTCAGCCACACGACGTGGCGGCCGAGCGAGGCCTTGAACTCGCCGGGCGCATCGCCCATGTCCTCGCCGTCGATCCACACCCGGCCCGCGCCGCGGACCGAGATGAGGCCCACGCCGGGGTTGGTCTTCCTGGCCGCCTCGAACAGCTGGATCACCTCGGGCAGGTAGTGCAGCTCGTCGAGGGTGCGCCGCGGGTCGAGCCGGTAGGTCAGTGCGAACGCTTCGCGCGCCTCAGCGTCTTTCTTCTCGCCCAGCTTCGACTGGCCGAGCGCCAGTGCGAGATCGGCGTACAGCGCGAGCGCCTTGCGCGGCGTGACGTGCAGGAGGATCTCCTGGCCCTCGGCGGCGTCGATCGCGGCCTCGCTGAAGTTGCGCTGCGCGAGGTTGCCCTCGGCCGACTTGCGCTTGCGCTGGGCGTCCTGCAAGCGGGTCTCGTCGTCGAGCGGCGGGGCATCGACCAGCGCGGCGCCGTCGGAGATCGCGGGGGGCGCGAGCTCGGAGTGCGCGGCGAGCAGCTCGTTGAGCTTGTTGGCGACATCGCGGACCGACTGGTCGTTACTGAGGTCGATCACCGCGACCGGGCGGCGCGCGAACGAGATCTGCGAGGTCAGCTTGAGGTCCGGCGCCTCGGCGGAGTGCTCCGCTCGCGGAACCTCGGCGCGCGCGACCGAGACCGCGAGGGCCGAGCCGACGACCGCGGCAAGACCCCACCGTCCAGAGAGGCCAGTAAGGAGCGATACGAACATCGTTCGACCCGCTACCCGGGGCGACATTGACTTAGTATAGAACACCTGGCGCGTTGGACGTTATGGAAGTAGTTGCCTCGTTGCCAGGGCGTCCTCGCGCGTTGTGGCGAACGCCACGGTATGGAAGAACCGCTTCAGAAGTCGCTTGAACGCTACGATGTGCTGGACCGGATCGCGGTTGGCGGCATGGCGGAGGTGTTCCTCGCCAAGGCCTACGGGGCGCACGGATTCGAGAAGACCCTCGCGATCAAGCGGATCTTGCCGGAGCTGGCCAGCGACCCCGAGTTCGCGGCGCGGTTCATCGCCGAGGCCAAGGTCGCCGTGCGCCTGTCGCACGCCAACGTCGTGCAGGTGTTCGACTTCGGCCGCATCGGCGAGTCGTTGTTCATCGCCATGGAGTTCGTCGACGGGCTCGACCTCGCGGCGATGCTGCGCAAGTTCAAGGACGAGCATCGCCAGGTCACGCTGCCCGCGGCGTTCCACATCGCGATCGAGATCATCCGTGCGCTCGACTTCGCGCACAGCCACAACGTCGTCCACCGCGATGTCTCGCCGTCGAACATCCTGATCTCGCGCGCCGGCGAGGTGAAGATCGCCGACTTCGGGATCGCGATCGCGGCGTCGCCCCACCGCGGCGGCGGCCCCGGCCCGCGCAAGGTCATGGGCAAGTGGCGCTACATGTCCCCCGAGCAGACGCGCGGAGACACCCTCGATACCCGGAGCGACCTGTTCTCGGCGGCGTCGGTGATGTTCGAGCTGTTCACCGGCGAGAAGCTGTTCCCCGGCGAGGAGTCCGAGGAGATCATCAAGAACATCGAGTCGATGGCGATCCCGCGGATGTCGACGATCCGGCCCGGGCTGCCGTCGCGGCTCGACGACGTGCTGGCGCTCGCGCTGGCGCGAAAGCCGATCGACCGCCCGTCGCGCCCGGCGTCGATCCTGCGCTCGCTGATCGAGCTGTCGTACGAGTCGTCGATCATGGCGACCGCGCTCGACGTCGCCGAGGCGGTGGCCACCGTGATCCCGGCCAAGCGAGCCGCGGGGCGCGGCGCGCTCGACGACGTGATCCGCCGCCAGCTCGCCGATCAGTCGATCGCGCGTCTGACCGCGGTGACCGACGGCAAGCCGCCGGTCACCGAGACGATCGAGGTCGAGCCGACCTCGACGGGGCTGTTCCGCAAGCTCGACAGCGACGGCCTGGCGCGGCTCGAAGAGGCCGACCAGGCGGTGCTCGACCAGGCGCCCAACGAGGCCCCCGAGCCCGAGCTGCGCGAGGCGGTCCAGCAGGTGTTCCTCGACGCGACCAAGGATCCCGACCGCCGGACCGAGGTCGGCGGGCCGCCGACCGGCCAGGTCCCCAAGTCCGAGCTGTCGGGCCAGATGCCGCGCCAGCGCGGGCGGCAGGCGCGCAGCCCCGCGATCTGGATCGCGCTCGCCGCCGGTCTCGCGGGCGGCGGTGCGCTCGCGACCTGGCGGATCACGCGCAACACGAGCCACGCGAGCGACCGCGTGGTGGTCACCCCACCGCCGGTCGACGCCAGCGTGCCCGAGGCGATGGGCACGCTCGAGCTCGACTCGATCCCGACGGGCGCGATGGTCACGATCGCCGACCGCCCGCTCGGTGCGGCGCCGCGCAGCGCGCGGGTGTCGAGCGGGGTCAAGATCCACGTCAAGCTCGACCTCAAGGGCTTCCAGGTCTACGAGGACGATCTGTCCGTCGAGCCCGGCAAGACCGTCGTCCTGCGCCCTCGCCTGTCGCCCGCGCCCGCGGTCCTGCACGTCGAGACCACGCCGCCGGGCGCCACCATCACCCTCGACGATCAAGTGCTGGGTAGCGCGCCGCTGACCAGGCCGATCACGGTCCCGAAGAAGGCCGAGCTGACCCTGGCGCGCTCGGGCTTCGAGACCGTGCGGCTCAAGATCGACCTGCGCGCCGGCGAGCAGACCGACGTCGTACGCGAGCTCAAGGAGCTGCAGAAGTTCGGCGTCGTGCTGGTCACCGTGAGCGGATCGGCGAACTGGGGCTACGTGTGGTTCAAGGGCAGAAACCTCGGGCAGAACTACACGATCGCGGGCGGCCAGACGCAGTTCAAGCTGCCCGTCGGCCGCCAGCAGCTGCGCATCGTGCACCCCAAGGCGAGCCCCAAGATCGTGGTGGTCGATGTCGTCGAGCGCGGGCAGACCAAGGTTACCGTGCCGCTGTAGCGCCGCGGGCTATTTCCTGCGGCGCACGACCTGGATCGCCACGTCACCGTCGGCGAGGCGGCAGCGGCACGCCAGGCGGACCTTGGTGATGTGATAGACGTTGCCCAGGTGCTTGCGCTCCTCGTCGGTGTACGGGTTGAGCGCCTCGGCGCCAGCGAGGATCTTGACCCGGCACAGGCCGCACGTACCCTTGCCGACACAGGCGGTGTCGATGCCGGCCGAGACCCGCGCGCCCGCCTCGAACAGCGTCGAGCCGGCGGGCAGGTCCACGACGACCGGCTCGCCGTCGCTGCGGATCGTCACGAACGGCACAGATCGCGAGGGTACCGCGAGCGCTATGGTGCCCGCATGCAGATCGGCATGCTCCTGTTTCCGAACCTGACCCAGCTCGATCTCACCGGGCCGCACGAGGTGCTGTCACGCGTGCCGGGGGCCAAGGTCCACGTGGTCGCACGCACCGCCGAGGCGGTGGCGTCGGAGACCCAGCTCGTGATCGTACCCAGCACGACGTTCGCCCAGCTGCCGGAGGTGGACCTGTTGTTCGTCCCCGGGGGCATCGGCCAGATCGCCGCGACCGATGACCGGGAAACGCTCGCCTGGCTGCGCGCGGCCGGCGCGAGTGCGCGCTGGGTGACCTCGGCGTGCACGGGGTCGCTGCTGCTCGGCGCCGCGGGTCTGCTCGAGGGCTACCGCGCGACGACCCACTGGGCGTTCATGGACCTCCTGCCGCTGGTCGGCGCGATCCCCGATCCGCAACGCATCGTGGTCGATCGCAACCGGATCACGGGCGGCGGCGTCACCGCCGGCATCGACGTCGCGCTTCAGATCGCGGCCGAGGTCGCCGGGCGCGAGGTCGCGCAGCAGATCCAGCTCCAGCTCGAGTACGATCCGCATCCGCCGTTCCAGGCCGGCCATCCCGACATCGCGCCGCCGGAGGTGGTCGCGCATGCGAGAGAGATGACGTCCGGTCGATACGCGCAGCGCAGGGCGCAGCTCGAGCGGCTGCGCGCTGCGGGAAGCCGTTGAGGCTACGCGCCTTCGTCGGCGGTGACGGCGGGACCTTCGCGGTCGCCGAACGCGCACCACGCGAGCAGCTCGAGCAGGTAGCCCTCGGCGGCGCGGATCTGACCCGCCGCGAGGGACAGCGATGCCATCCAGGACAGCGCGCGCGCACGCGGCCGAAGATCTTGATCCGAGGCCGTGGTGGCCGTTTCCGTCTGAAGCATCATGGCGCGAGGTAGTTCACACACGATGCCAACTCGCGCACGTCCAGCGGCGAGCGTGTGCGCCCGCGCCGATCGCTCGCCGCGCGTGAACGCACGGCGCAGTGCTCAGCCGCCGACGCGCAAGTACAGGGCGATCGGGAGATCGCGCCACAGCTCGGCCACCGGGTGCGCGCCGCCGCGGATCTCGCGATCGGTCAGCGCGTCGCGCCAGGTGCCCGGACCGAGCGCCAGCGCGGTATCTCGCCAGCCATCGGCGCGCACACCGAGGCGAGGCACGACGGTCACCAGCTGGTCGCCGCGCGCGAACGCGAACACGCGATGGGCGTGCGTTCCAGACGCGGCGAGCGCTGTGTACGGGGCGGCGAACAGCTCGGGTTTGGCGCGGCGCAGCGCCAGCACGCGGCGGATCGTCCACAGCTTGGCGGTCCCGAGATCGGCGCGGGCCCGCGCGATGCCCGCGGCGGACAGCTCGTGCAGCCGGCGCGCGCGAGCGGCGAGATCGACCGGCCGGCGGTTGTCGGGATCCACCAGTGCGTCGTTGCGCAGCTCGCTGCCCTGGTAGATGTCCGGCACGCCGGGTGCGGTCAACTTGATGAGGAGCTGGGCGAGCGCGTTGCGATCGCCGTGCGGCCGCAGCTGGGCGGCGAACGCCTCGATCTCGGCGATCAGCGCGCGGTCGGCGTAGACCGCGGACAGCCAGCGCGCGCGGGCGGTCTCGTAGGCGGCATCGGGGCGGCGCCACGACGTGCGCAGGCGCGCCTCGCGGGTCGCCTTCTCGGCGAACGTCTGGGCGCGATCCTCGGGCAGCGGCCACGCGCCGATGAGGGTCTGCCACATCGTGTACTCGAAGGTGCGATCGGGCGGCGCGTCGCCCCACCCCGCCTGGGCGCGCGCGCCGAGCTGCCCGGCGGCGGCGGCCCACGCCTCGGGAACCTCGGACAGCGCCGCGAGCCGGGCGCGAACGTCCTCTCCGCGCTTGGCGTCGTGCGTCGCGGTGGCGAGCAGCGAGCGGGGCCGGCCGGCGGCCAGGCGCGCGTGCGCGGCCGCGGGCTCGATCGCGAACGTCGCCAGATGGGTGCCGACCTCGCAGCGCGCGAGCAAGCGGACCTGGCGATAGAGCAGCGTGTCCTCATCGCCCTTGGCCACGATCGGGCCCGACACCTGCTGCGCCGCGCGCGCCAGGTCGCCGGCCTCGGAGGTCGGCAGCTCGAACGCGAGCGCGGCCTCGAGGAAGCGAACGAGGTCGCGATCGAGATCGGGGCGCGCCGCGAGCGCGGCCTCGACGGCGGTGGCGATCCGCGCGCGATCGGCTGCATCGCCCGACGCATCGCCTGGCTCGCCGCCGAGGTACGTGCGGTAGATCGGATAGCCGGCGAGGATCTCGGCGAGCGCGGTCTCGATCTCGCCGCGCGTGTAGTCGCGGCACGCGGGGCTCGTGGCGCACGCGCGGACCGCGAGCTCGGTCAGCCGCGACAGCTCGCTGTGCAGCGCATCGCTCATCACCTCGAGCCGCGCGCGCCGGCTCTCGCCGGCCGGGTCGAACGCCTGCCCGGTGTACGCGGTGAACGCCTCGGTCAGCGCGGCCTCGCCGGCGGGGTCGACGAGCAGCGCGCCGATCAGCTCCATGAAGTCGTAGCCGGTGGTGCCGTCGACCGGCCAGCTCGCCGGCAGCTCCTCGCCGTGCGCGAGGATCTTCTCGACGACGATCCACGGCGCCTTGGGGCCCTGGGCCGCGACCTCGCGCACCCGCTGCAGGTAGCCCGCCGGATCGCGCAGGCCGTCGACGTGATCGACCCGCACGCCGTCGATCGTGCCGTCGCGCAGCCAGGCGAAGATCCGGCGATGGCTGGCGTCGAGCACGTCGGGCGCCTCGACGCACAGCCCGACCAGCGACGCGATGTCGAAGAACCGACGGTACGACAGCTGGCTGCCCGCGACGCTCCAGTGCGCCAGGCGGTAGCTCTGCGCCTCGAGGATCGCGTCGAGCTCATGGGGATCGGCGTTGATCGCGGCGAGCTCGGCATCGAGCGCCGCGTCCACCCGATCGCCGAGCACGGCGAGCCGGGCGAGCAGCACCGCCTTGTCGCGGTGGCGGCGCCGGCGCGCCGAGACCTCGCCGGTGCGCGGCAGCCCGGACAGCGCATCGCCGATGAACTGAAGCTCGGCGTGCGGAACGCGATCGCCGGCGCGCCGCACGATCCGGCCGACGCTCTGCGGGGCGAGCGGAAACCGGACCTCGCCGGCGCGGACCTCGAACACCGCGCCCGCGCGGACGATCGCGAGGAGCCCCGAGGTCAGCGCGCGGCCATAGCGCTCGCCGAGCACCGGCAGCAGCACGCGCTCGTCGCCGGTGCCCCAGTCGACATCGAAGTAATGCGCGTAGGCGCTGGCCGCGCCGTTCTCGAGCACGTCGACCCACCAGCGGTTCGCGGTGCCCGCGATCGACATGTGGTTGGGCACGATGTCGAGCAGGATGCCGAGCCCGGCGGCCCGCGCCCGCTCGACGAGCGCCACGAACCCGGCGTCGCCGCCGAGCTGCTCGTTGATCCGATCCGGATCGACCACGTCGTAGCCGTGGGTCGAGCCCTGCGCCGCGGCGAGCACCGGCGACAGGTACAGGTGGCTGACCCCGAGCTCGGCGAGGTACGGCACCGCCGACGCTGCGTCGCCGAACGTGAACCCGGGGTGCAGCTGGAGGCGATAGGTCGCGCGCATCACGACTCTCGGCGCAGGAGCCACAGCGAGCGCGGCAGGACATCGAGCCGCGCGCCCGCTTCGAGCCGATCGCCATCGCCGCAATCGACCGCGAACCCGCGCTCGCTGTCCATCACGCGGCACCAGACCTTGCCCCACTTGGCCTCGGGCAGCACCACCTGGCCCGGCTCGGGGGAGGCGTGGAACACGATCAGGAACGTGTCGTCGACGACCATCTCGCCGCGCTCGTCGGGCACCGCGATGCCGTGGCCGTCGAGGAAGACCTGCAGCGTGCGCGACAGCTCCGAATCCCAGTGCTCGTCGGTCATCTCGCTGCCGTCGGCCTGGAACCACGCCACGTCGGGCAGGCCGGCCTTCCCGCCGCGCCGGATCGGCCGGCCCTGGAACCAGCCGCGCCGGCGGAACGACGGGTGGTTGCGGCGCAGCTCGGCGAGCTTGCGCGTGAACTCGAGCAGGTCGCGGTCGACGCTCTTCCAGTCGACCCACGACACCTCGTTGTCCTGGCAGTAGGCATTGTTGTTGCCGCCCTGGGTGCGGCCGACCTCGTCACCGCCGAGCAGCATCGGCACGCCTTGCGACAGGAACAGCGTCGCGAGGAAGTTGCGCTGCTGGCGGCGGCGCACGCGGTTGATCTCGGGGTCATCGGTTGGCCCCTCGGCGCCGCCGTTCCACGATCGGTTGTGGCTCTCGCCGTCGCGGCTGTCCTCGCCGTTGGCCTCGTTGTGCTTCTCGTTGTACGAGACCAGGTCGCGCAGCGTGAAGCCGTCGTGCGCGGTCACGAAGTTGATGCTGGCGTGCGGGAACCGGCCGCTCTCCTGATAGAGGTCCGAGCTGCCGGTGATCCGCGCCCCGAGCTCGGGCAGAGAGCCCGGCTCGCCGCGCCAGTAGTCGCGGATCCAGTCGCGGTACTTGCCGTTCCACTCCGACCACAGCGGCGGGAAGTTGCCGACCTGGTAGCCGCCATCGCCGACGTCCCACGGCTCTGCGATGAGCTTGACCCGCGAGACCACGGGGTCCTGCTGGATGAGATCGAAGAACGCCCCCAGCCGGTCGACCTCGTGCAGACCGCGCGCGAGCGCGGAGGCGAGGTCGAACCGGAAGCCGTCGACGTGCATCTCCTCGATCCAGTAGCGCAGCGAGTCCATCACCAGCTGCAGCGTGTGCGGGCTGCGCATCTGCAGCGTGTTGCCCGTGCCGGTGTAGTCCATGTAGTAGGTCTGATCGTCGGCGACCAGCCGGTAGTAGCTCTGGTTGTCGAGGCCGCGCATCGACAGCGTCGGTCCCTCGTGGTTGCCCTCGGCGGTGTGGTTGTAGACCACGTCGAGGATCACCTCGATGCCGTGCTGGTGCAGCGTCCGGATCATGTGCTTGACCTCGGCGACCGCGCCGCTGGCGCTCTGCACGCTGGCGTACTCGGCGTGGGGCGCGAAGTAGCCGATCGAGTGATAGCCCCAGTAGTTGCGCAGGCCCTTGTCGAGCAGGAAGCCGTCGTGGACGAACGCGTGGATCGGCAAGAGCTCGATCGCGGTGACCCCGAGGCTCTGGAGGTGCTTGATGATCGCGGGGTGCGCGAGGCCGGCGTAGGTGCCGCGCAGGCGCTCGGGCACATCGG
>DATIPJ010000150.1:0-10669 GCA_035472155.1 Kofleriaceae bacterium | reverse complement strand
GATGACGGTCGCGGCGCCCGGCGAGGAGCCGCGGCTGTCTCCGCGCGGGTCGTTCGCGCTGTGGCGCGAGACCGTGCGCGGCAAGTCGCTGCCGTGGGAGCCGTGGCAGACCGAGGCGGCCTCCAACTTTCGCCGCGTGCTGCTGAGCGGCTTCCGCAAGCGCTCGGTCGAGCTGCGCACGCTCAACGAACGCCTGATCGAGGCCGACCGCGCCAAGGACAACTTCATCGCCACCGTCAGCCACGAGCTGCGCACGCCGCTCAACACCATCACCGGCTGGACGCAGCTCCTGCAGAGCGGCGCGCTCCCCGCCGATCGCCTCGCGCACGGGCTCGCCGTCATCGCGCGCAACGCGCAGGCCCAGGTCCAGATCGTCGACGATCTGCTCGACGTGTCGCGGATGGCGAGCGGCAAGGTCACGCTCGACATCGAGTCGGTCGACTTCCCGTCGCTGGTGCACGCGGTGCTCGAGGGCTCGACCCTCGCGCTCGAAGCCAAGGGTTTGCGCCTCAAGCGCATCATCGATCCCGGTGCCGCGCCGGTGCTCGGCGATCCCGCGCGCCTGCGCCAGATCGTCAGCAACCTGTTCACCAACGCGATGAAGTTCACGCCCAAGGGCGGCACGATCACGGTGGTGCTGCACCGCCGCGAGTCCGACGTCGAGCTGGTCGTCCAGGACACCGGCAAGGGCATCGCCCCTGAGTTCTTGCCGCACATCTTCGAGGCGTTTCGCCAGCAGGATGAGGGCATGAGCCGGCGCTCGCACGGCCTGGGCCTCGGCCTGGCGATCGTGCGCAAGCTGGTCGAGCTGCACGGCGGCCGCGTCATCGGGCACAGCGAAGGTGAGGGCAAGGGCGCCGTGTTCGAGGTCCGCATCCCGATCGCCCCGGTGCAGCGCAAGCTCGACGCCCAGCCCGCGCCGCCGCCGTCGCTCGATCGGGCTCCCGAGCTCGCCGGCATCCGCACGCTCCTGGTCGAGGACGAGGACGACGCGCGCGAGATGCTGCTCCAGCTGCTCGGCGAGTGCGGCGCTGCGGTCTTCCCCGCACGCAGCGCAGCCGAGGCCCTCGAGGTCATGCGCACGCAGCAGGTCGATGTCATCGTCTCCGACATCGGCATGGCCGACGTCGACGGCCTCCAGCTCATCCGCGAGATCCGCACGCTGCCGGGCGCCGCCCGCGCCCTCCCCGCGGTCGCCCTCACCGCCTACACGCGCGCGGTCGACCGCACGCGCGCCCTCCAGGCCGGCTTCCAGGCCCACGTCCCCAAGCCGGTCGACGCCGGCGAGCTCGTCACGGTGATCGCTAGCCTCGTGGGTCGTCTCGGCAGCGGCCGCTGACGGGTCCTCGCGCTCCCGGGGTACGACCTGCGGATCGGCGAGCTCGACGCTCGGCGTCGACCGAGTTGCCAAGCGCTCTGTCCGGGAGGGCCCCGCCGATGTAGTGTGCGGCCATGTTCGGGAGCGCTGCGATCATCGAGCACTTCGTGGAGCAGGGGCGGTATTGCGAGGAGTATGGGTCGCCGTTCATGGCCCGGCTGCTCGAGGCGCTCGCGCGCGATATCGAGGCGGACGGGCCGACGGCGGCGCTGGTGGCGAGCTGGCCGCGGTCGCCGCGGACGGATGCGCTCGCGATCCGGGTGGCCGGGGCGCTGCATGCGGCGGTGCTGTCGGGGCGCGACCCGGCGCTGGCCGCGGAGTATCCGGCGGCGAAGCCGGCGTGGGACATGGGGCGCGTGTGGCCGCTGGCGCGCGAGCTCCTGGCGCGCGAGCGCGCGTGGGTGGCGGAGTTCTTGCGCTCGGCGCCGCAGACCAACGAGACGCGGCGGACCATTGCGCTGCTGCCCGGGTTCCTGTCGCTGGCGGCGCGGTTCGGACGCGAGCTCGAGCTGTACGAGATCGGGGCCAGCGCCGGGCTGAACCAGCACTGGGATCGGTTTGCGTACCGCACCGGGAGCTGGAGCTGGGGCGAGGGCGATGTGCGGATCACGACGGAGTGGTCGGGACCGCCGCCGGCGCTGGAGGCCACGCCACGGATCCGGTCGCGCGCGGCGTGCGACCTCAATCCGATCGACATTCGCGACCCGGCCGAGCGGCTGCGGTTGCGCGCGTATGTGTGGGCCGACCAGACCGAGCGACTGGCGCGGTTCGATGCCGCCGCGGCGCTGGCGATCGCGAGCGAGGGGCAGGTCGAGCGCGCCGATGCCGCGGTGTGGCTCGACGAGCGGCTGCCGCGGCGCGCGGCCGATACGCTGACCGTGGTGTACCACTCGGTGTTCTATCAGTATCCGCGCACGGAGACGCGGCAGCGGATCGCTGCGGCGATCGCGAAGGCCGGCGAGGCGGGCCCGGCGCCGCTGGCGTGGCTGCGGCTCGAGCCCGAGGCGCTGTTCGGCGGGCCGCGCGACAGCGTGCGGTTCCTGGTCGACGTCGTGACGTGGCCCGGCGCCGAGCGGCGGATCCTGGCGATCACCGACGGCCACGCCAACGTCGTTCAGATGCTCGGGTAGCGAGTCGATCGTGTAGGTCAGCGATCGCGCAGCCGCGTGATGTGGCCACCACCCCACGCGCGGATCTGCTCCACCATCGGCAGCAGCGACCGCCCGTAGTCGGTCAGATCGTAGATCACGGGCGCCGGTGCCCGCCCTTTCGACGTGCGGTTGACGATGTCGTCGGCGACGAGCTCTCGCAGCTGCTGGGTCAGGACCTTGGTCGAGATCGGGGCCATGAGCTGGCGCAGGCCGCCGAAGTGGCGAGGCGCAGCGGCGAGCCAGTAGATGATGATCAACTTCCACTTGCCGCCGATCGCGGCGAACGCAGCCGTGAGCGGGCAATCGGTGACCGGGTTCGGACGGCGGCGCGGCATCGTTACCTCGAGGTGCCTTCTTGGCAGGTGCGCCGGCCGATTGTACATCGGTGAGACATGTCGCTCGCTCTTCACCACCTGCTGCGATGTTCGCTGATCTTCGCGATGGCAGCGTCCGCGTGCACACCATCGCCGGCTGCCGCCATCGCGTCACCGGGCGTCCCGACCGCCCGTGCCGCCGGAGCGCCGGCCGATCGCGACGGTCAGCACGACTTCGACTTCGAGATCGGCACCTGGAAGACGCACCTGAGGCGACTCCAGCAGCCGCTGACCGGCTCGCAGAGCTGGGTCGAGCTCGACGGCACGTCGGTGATCCGCAAGGTGTGGGACGGACGGGCGAACCTCGTCGAGCTCGACGTGTCCGGCCCGAGTGGCCATATCGTCGGACTGTCGCTGCGGCTGTACAACCCCGAGACCCGCACATGGAGCCTGAACTTCGCGAGTGCGAGCACGGGGACGCTGAGCGTCCCGACGATCGGCCGGTTCGCGGATGGACGGGGCGAGTTCTTCGATCACGAGGAGATCGGCGGCCGGCAGGTCCTGGTCCGCAACGTGTTCTCCGAGATCACCGATGCTTCGTATCGCTTCGAGCAGGCGTTCTCGGCGGACGAGGGCAAGTCCTGGGAGATCAACTGGATCGCCATCGACACGCGGGTGCACGATGCCCGGTGAACAGCTGTTCGTGTTTGCGCGGTTCCGCGCCCACGCGGGTCGCGAGGACGCACTGGCGGCCGCGTTGCGCGAGGTCGTGGCGCCGACGCGCGAGGAGGCGGGCAACCTCGCGATCGCCGTGTTCCGGTCGGTGCGCGATCCGCGGCTGTTCTACGTCCACTCGCGCTGGGTCGACGAAGCCGCGTTCGATCACCACGGCGATCTGCCGCACACGCTGCGCTTCATAGCGGCCGTCGAGCCGCTGATCGATCACCCGCTCGACGTCCATCGAACGCTGCCATTCTGTTAGCGAGCGACCGCGTCAGAGCGCGGCGAGAAAGGCGACCAGGTCGTCGTGCTCCTGTGCGCTGAACACGAAGCCGAGCGTGGCCTCGTATTGCCGGACGACGTCGTCGAGGGTGGCGGCGACGCCGTTGTGGAAGTACGGCGAGCGCGCCGCGAGGCCGCGCAGGTTGGGGACCTTGAAGCGGTCGAGATCGGCGAAGTTGCCGGTGCGGATGCCGCGGCCCGGGTCGGTGGTGTCGAGAGTGGCGCCGTCGCTGTTGCGCCGGAAGGTGTAGATGGCCATGTCGGGCCGGGCGAATTCGGGCCGCGAGATGCCGACGTCGAACAGGAGGCCGGCGACGTTCTGGCCATTGTTGGCGGCGGTGTGGCAGCCGCGGCAGCTCTTGCCGTTGCCGGCGTTGACGCCGTTGAACAGCTCCTGGCCGCGCCAGATCTGGCGGCGGCGCGGATTGCCGCGCTCCCAGGCGTCGAACAGATCGAACCTGGCGTCGACCAGGGGCTGGGCGTCGAGCGCCTGCGGGCCGCCGCGCGCGCCCGCGGCGTCGAGCCGGCCGGCCGAGAAGCTCACGAGCTGCGCGTAGGAGACCGCGCGCTCGTAGTCGACGATATCGAAGATGATGTCGTCGGGCGCAGGGCTGCCCTGCTGGGCGCCCGTGACGTTGCCCCGCGCCTGCTTGATCAGGCCGTCGCGCAGCACGGCGCCGACGGTATTGGCGCCGTCCCACATGACGGTGTTGCTGCGAAAGTTGGCAGTCGGCAGCGGCCGGCGGAAGAACCACAGGCTCGACGTGGTGCCGACGCCGAATGGATCGCTGGCGGCGATGACCTCGTAGTCGCGCACCGCCGGCGGCGACACGCGGCGCGTGAACTTGCCTTGCCGCAGCATGGTGGTGGCGTTCCAGCGCGCGGCGAGCGTCGACATATCCGACGTCGGTGTATCGGTATCGAGGTTGTTGACGAACAATGGATGTGTTCCGCCCGTGAGCAGGAACATCACCGTGACCGTGGCCGGCGTGATGCTCCAGCCGTCCTCGGGGGCATGGCAGGTGCCGCACTCGCGGCCGTTCGTGCCCTGCGGGGTGAAGAAGTTGTTACTCAGATCGACGAAGCCCGCAGGGTGAAACGAAGCGCCGAACCCGGCCGGATTCAGGATCGGCGAGTTGTTCGGGATCTGATCGACGACTTCCTCGAGAAGATCCTGGGTGTCCTGAGAGACGTCGGGGGCCGGCTCACCACAGGCGGCAATGACCGCGATCGCGAAGCTCGTATATAGAGCAGCGTTGGATTTCGTTGGCACGTAATCTGACCTCCCCACCTCGTCGGTGGCGCAGCAACCCATTCACAACAATTACAACCAACATGAATTGCGTGAATCATGCGCCGAGGCCGCGCGCCAAGAGAAGCATTTTCTCACTGAGACTGTGCGACATCCAAAAGTGTCCCGCATTGCGCAAAACTGCGCTGCTCTGAAATGAGCTGTGAGACTGCGTACGGCACCGATCGGTGTCCGACTCGTGCACATGCCGGCAAAAGCGTGCGGCGTCGCCGAGATACCGCGCTATCGCGACGTCGCAGCGCGATTCGACACGCGCATGCCATACACCGCGGGGGCTGTGCTCACGACGTGGACATTGTCGCCCGTCGAGGCTGATCGTTTCTTGCCAGCCGGTTCGGGAGTGTGGGCCGCGTCGACGAGTCATGACGCGCGGCGAGTGGCATTGACGAAGTGCGGCATTGCCGCCGTTACAGCCCCGGACAGACCATGACGTCTGTTCGCTCTGCGAGATCGAGGATCAGTGCGCGCCGTTGGCGCGACTCCAGCAGGCCGTCGAGCCGACCAGCATGCGGCTCGCCTCGCATAGCCGACGCCATGGCTCGTTATAAGCAAACTTCTTACCCGTGCCGGCCGGATCGGTGATGACGAGTGCGGTGCTGGGCAGTCCGCCGCCGCCGGTCGCCGTCGATGTGCTGAGGAACGGCGACAGCGGCGATGGACTGCCGAAGGACCGCACGCCGACGTGGAGGAATGGCGTATTGACCTCCAGCGAGTGACAGCCATTGCAGGTGTTGAATCCGAAATGGTGGCGCTCGATCGGGGCCAGCGGCGAGACCGGCGAGTGGTCCCAGAACGGTGGCGGTCCGGTGAGCGGCGCCGAGCTCTCGCCTCCCATCAGCGGCACGGGGATCGGCTTCTGCGTGAAGTTGGCGAGGTCCGCTGCGTTCGCGGCCAGATACGCGTCGAGCGGCGGCGACAGGTTCATCGAGTCGTCCGGAGTCTCGGCGGTGGTGGTGGCGAGCAGCAGGTCGCCGCCCGGAATGCCGGAGCCCGGCAAGAGGCGGGTCTCGCGCAGCTTCCAGGGCGCGCCGCCGAAGTGGATCTCGTTGGTGCGCACCTGGCCGATCGAGGTGCCGAGGTTCGGGCCGCCGGGGACCGCGCCGACCGCGGTGACGTCGTTCAAGATCTTCTCGAGCGTGGTCATGTACGGCGACGTGCCGATCACGAGCGAGCTGAGCACGTGCCAGTCCTTCTCCCACATCTCGGGGGTGTAGGGCACGCCGCCGCGCTTCGGTGGCAGCTTGTACTCGAAGATCACCGCGGCCTGCAGCGGATTGCCCGCGCTGTCGAGGAAGCCGAACACGAAGCGCGCCTCGGGGTCGCCTCGGCCGGTGTAGCCCGCGCACTCGAGGTCGACGCGGTTGGAGATCGCGAGCAGGCGGAACGGCGCGCGCTTGAGGTCGAGCTTGCACGCGCCCGGGCCGGCGATCGGCGAGCCCGGCGCGCAGCCGCTCGCGACCAGCCACGGGTCGATGACGAGCGGCCGGATCCCGGGCCGCGGCGGCACCGGGAAGCCATTGACCACGAGGGGAATCTCCCACTGGTGCAGCCACTCACCGACGAGGACCGCCGGAGATCCGGCCCCGGCCATGCGGCGCATCAGCTCGCCGAACGTCCAGATGCCCTGGGTGCCGCCGCCCGCACACGAGCCGGTCCACGTCGTGCGGCACGGGTCATCGACGACGCGCACGGAGTTGATCAGGATCTCGGCGGGATAGATGACGGGCGGCCCGGGATAAAAGCTCGGGTCCGCGGGATCGAGAAACGGACACTGTGTGATCACTGCCTGCTCAGCAGTGGTCACCACTTCTGGCGGATCGACTGCGACGCGATCCGTGCAGGCGCATAACGAGCTACCGACGAGCGCAATGGCAAATGAAGTCCTCAACACAAGCGGCCTCCTTTCACGTGGCGCAGAGAAGCGCCACAGGGTAAGGACGCGCCGGTTTCGCAATCTTCCGGAGGTTTCCGTCTCCCAGAGTTGATTTTGCCGCCGCGTTTTGACGCGCTCTCGCGCTCTCGAGGGATTGCGTGCAGCGTGTCCACGCGCGTCACCGCGAGGGCACGCTCATGAAATCAGAGTACGCAGCTGCCTCTCGATACCCGTGCTGCCGTTTTGGATTGACAATGACGCTGCGCTCGTCGCATCGATCGCGGGCGCGCCGAGCGCCGGGTCACTCGCTGGCGCGGCAGACGCCATCGGGGCTGCAGAATTCGCCTTCGCCGCAGGCAGGCGTGCACTGCCGCACGCAGGCGCCGGCCTCGCACAGAAAGCCCGCAGCGCAGGCCGGCTCGCAGCCCTCGGCGCGCGGCGGCAGCTTGGGCGGCGACGCGTAGTCGAGCACATCGGCGTGGCGGTACACCGTGCCGGCGACGATCACACCCGCAGCATTGCGCTCGGTGACCAGGGTATCGCCACCGAGCGCGCAGATGTTCGGCTGCAGGTCGGCCGCGAGCGCAGAAGGGCTCTTGTACTGGTTCTGATCGTGCGCCGCGATGTACAGCGGGAACGAGAGCTGCCCGATCTCGACATAATCGGGCCCTGGTGGATTGGGCAACACGTCGATGTGGCAGTTGGGCGCGCGGCCCTGGTTGCGGACCGGCGGGCCACCGCAGGCGAGCGCGACCAGCGAGATACAGACGGCGGACGCTCGCGACATCATGCGTCTTGGTTAGCGTGACCGTCGAGGTGTGTCCAGGGAAGGCTCGGGGGTCAGAACGCACCGTCGCGCAGATAGCGCACGACCATGTCATGGACGCGCGCGTCATTCATGATCCAGGTGTGCGTGGCGTCGACCTCGGCGAACGCCGACATGCCGTCGAGGCGAGTCTCATCGACCGAGACCGTGCCGTCGTGGCGGACGCCGGGCGGAAACCGGCGCGCGGCCGTCCAGCTCGTGGGATTGCCGAGCGCGCGGGCGCGCGTACCTGCGATCACCGCGAACGGCGCGGGCGGGACCGGCCAGCGCGTGGCGTCGGCGAGCTCGCGGCCGGCGGGGCCGTAGAACCAGCGATAGAGCGGGTGCGCGCCGAGCTCGCGGGCGAGCCAGCTGCCCTGGTTGGGCGGCGCGAGCATCACGATGCGCTGCCACGCGATCCGCGGATCGTGGAGGTGGCGGGCCACGATGCCGCCCATCGAGTGGGTCACCGCGCAGATCGGCCGACCGGCGGCCTCGCCGGCGATCGCGTCGGACAGCGCGCGCGCGATCGCATCGAGCGAGGCGCGACGCGACGGGTAGCTATAGCTGCGCGCGTCGAAGCCGTGCGCGGCGAGGTGATCGCCCAGCCGCGCCATCGAGCCGCGGCCGCGCGCGAGCCCGTGCAGCAGCACGACGAGCGGCTTCACGGCGGCGGTGCCTCGCGCCGCGGATCATCGGCTGGAAACAGCGCCGGTAGCTCGACTGGCTTGACCTCGCCGACCACGCGGATCACGTCGCCGACCAGCTGCTCGCGGGTCTCACGCAGCGCGACCACCTCGCGGCGGAACCGCAGGCGGCGCAGCAGCACGCCGAATGCGCGGCGCACCAGGCGCGCGCGATCGAGCACGCGCAGGGTCGCGACGCCCGACAGCGGCAGCACCAGCGTCGCGATCAGCGCGGCGACCAGGCCCACCCGCCACCACAAGACGGCGACCGCCGCCGCGTACGACAGAAGGACCAGCAGCATCCCGACGAGCAGCTTGGTGGTGGCGATGACGTCCTTGCGCGGCGTGAGGCGCGGCCCCGCGATGCGCGCGAAGACGACGGCGGGCACGTGGAGCGGCGCGCCCGGGACCATCACCGGGAGCCAGAACGCCACCAGCGCGATGTGGCGCATCATGCGCGCGGCGACCTCGCCGCTCGACAGCTCGCGCGTCAGCTCGCGGTCGGTGATGCCGAGCTCGTCGAGCGCCACCCGGTAGGCGCCCACGCGGGCCATCAGCGCCACCACGCGCGGATCGCCGGCGACCGCCGCGTAGTGCGTGTTGAACCGCCGCGCGAGCTCCACGCGCTCGGCGATCGAGATCCCCGCAGGCTGATAGAGCCGGCGCACGGTATCGAGCGCGCGGACGGTGTCCCAGTCGGGGGCGTTGATCGTCAGGCGGCGCAGCGCGGCGTCGAGCTCGGCGGTCAGCGCGCGGACGGCGTCGGGCGCTGGCGGCTCGGGCGGCAGCGCGATCGCGATCGGCGGGCCGTACTGCACTAGCACCCGGCTGCGGAACCGCTTGGGATGGATGAAGGTCAGGCCGCACGGGACGATCGCGAGCGGTGCCCCGGCGCGGTGGGCTCCCCCGAGGGCAAGCCGCGCGGCGCCGGTCTTGAGCCGCGCCAGCTGCGAGCTATCGTGCGACAGGCCTTCGGGAAAGATGCCAATCGCGGCGCCCTCCGCGAGCACGGCGAACATCGCCGCGAACGCCGCTTCGTTATCGACCGCCCCCGTGGCTTCGCCCGGGCCGCCGGCCGGTGCAGCCGCGCTGCGCGCTGCGTCACCGTCGTGATCGTGGCGGCGATGGATCGGCACCGCACCCAGGCCGCGCAGCAGGCCTCGCATCAGCCGGCCCTTGAACAGCACGTCCTTGGCCGCGAAGTGCACCTTGCGGCCGCACGTCGCGATGATGAGGATCGGGTCGATCATCGAGTTGGGGTGATTGCCGGCGAACACCACGCCGCCGGTGGCCGGGATGTTCTCGAGACCAACGACCTCGATCTGCCGGAAGAACACGCGGGTCACAGCGCGGAGGAGCCACGCCAGAATCCGATACACCACGCCCCATGGTATCAGGATTGCTGCGCGGCTTTTCGTGACTTCGGTCCCGCGGTGTACTCGACCCGCGATTTGAGCCCGAGGAAGTGCTTCTCGAACAGGTGCCAGCTGGCGCAGGCGACCGCAAAGGCGACCGCGATGCAGAGGCCCGCGTACGCGAGCACGCCGAGCAGCCGCGAACGCAGGGCCTCCTCGAGGGCCGCCGGCGGGATCCAGTCGTGCAGGAACGGGCGCAGGATCTCGTGCCACACGTAGAGGCCGTAGCTGTACTTGCCGAGGGTGCGGAGGGCGGCGTGCGAGAACGCGCCGGCGAGCCGGCTCGTGGGGCCGCCGCTCAGCACCGCCACGAGCATGCCGGCGAAGAACAGCGCGAACATCGTGTGGACCAGCGCGGTCGTCCACCACAGCCAGGGCCGCAGGTGACTGACCATGCCGAGCGCGACCACGCCCATCGCGGCGATCAGCATCGCGCGCCGCGCCGCGCCGCGATAGCGCGTCAGGTCACCGCGGGCGGCCGCGATCGCGATCAGCGCGCCGAGCGACAGCGCGTCGAGCCGGCACGGTGTGAGCTGATACGACGCGTCGATCATGCCGTAGCCGACCAGCGCGATCTTGGTGGTGATCGCCAGGACCACGAACACCCAGAGCAGCTGGACCAGCGAGCGGATCGGCAGCCGCAAGGCGAGGAACGGCCACACGAAGTAGAAGTGCTCCTCGACCGCCAGCGACCAGAAGTGATCGAGGCGCATCCAGCCCTGGTTCCAGCTGT
>DATIPJ010000149.1:0-2706 GCA_035472155.1 Kofleriaceae bacterium | reverse complement strand
GATCTACCGGCCTTTGCCACATCCCGAGATCAACGAGTTAACGCGGCGCGTCCCGACGAGGTTGCGACGCTGCGCCGACGCAAAAGCGCTGTTGTCGAGCACAGATCGATAACACGAGGGCAGCGTGCACCGACTCGCTGTCGTCCTGCCCCAAGTGTGAATGAAACGAACAACTCTTATATTAAGACTCCACGTTGTTCGGGCTTACATAAACGGGTCCTCGACGTGAGTTTCTCGACGAGATCTGCGGCGTAAAGCGCAGATTTTCGATCTCGTAATTTGCTCCTGTGGTTGTCGCGATTGACGCTCCGCGCGTCGAGGCGCTGTGCATGTTCCGAGCGTGATCGCGCTGCCTTCTCGAGAGCAACTGCGTACCAGCCGGCGCGCAGATGCCGATCAAGCTTGGAGAAAGCCGGATCTCTACAAGTCAGCTGTACGAACACTGCACCGCTGTGCAGATCGATTATTAGTTTATGATTAAGGGGTTGGGGCGGGGCGATTACGGCGTGTCCAGATCATCTCGATCTGGCGCGCGATCGGCGTAGCGCCGGCGGCGGCGAGGAACGCGGCGACGTGCTCGGCGCGGGTGTCGATGTTGAGAATGCGAAGCGGCCGCGCTGAACAGGCCCGCGCCGCACGCAGCAGGCGCGTCCCGAGGCCGTGCCGTCGGTGCTCGCGCGCCACCGCCAGCAGCGGTAGGTCGCCGCTGGCCGGGAACACGATGGCTGCCCCGCGGGGGTCGCCGACGGCGGTGTACGGATCGCGCGCCCGGCGCAGCGATGCCAGCGAGTTCTGCCACGATAGCTCGACGTCGGCGTGCGCCGCGATCGCCGCGAGGTCGGGCGCCTCGATCGTCAGGAGATCGTGCGCGGCATTGTCGGGCGTGGACTGAGCGGGTGCGCCCGGCTGATCGAATGTCCAGACCGCGAAGCGGCGAGTCTCGACAAAGCCAGTGGCCAGGTACAGTGCGTGGGCCCGCGTGTTGGCCTCCAGTACCTCGAGCAGGTATGTCGCAGCCGGAACACGAGCGATCACCGTCTCCACGAGCTCACGCGCCAGGCCGCCGCGGCGATGCGACGGCACGACGCCGGTGCCGCTGTTGTACGCGCGGTCGCCCTCGAGACACGTGAGCACGAAACCGACCAGCCGGGAGCCATCGTAGGCGCCGAACGAGGCTTCCGCGACATAGCCGCGGCGGCGCTGCATGTTCGCCAGGCTGTCTGGCGTTATCACCATCGGTACGGCGTAGTCGCTGAATGCCTCGTTGAATACCGGGGCGAGCTCGTCCCAGCTCACGCCGCCAAGCGACCGGATCTGCATCATTACTTCTAGCCGAGCTGTACGGCATCGGCGAGGGCGCGCCGCTGATGGTGATTGAGCCCGATCCGCGGCCGGCGTGCGCGCAGCTGGCGCTCGACGTCCTCCAGGGTGGCGTCGCCGCGCCGGATCAGCAACGCGGCCGCCACGGTCGCCGAGCGGCCATGCCCGAACGCGCAATGCACGAACACCGGCCCGCCCGCGGCGAGCATGGCGTCCACCGCGCGCGCGATCTGGTCCGGGGTCGGCGACGTCGCATCGAGCGTCGGAATCGAGAGATAGCCGCGGCCGGTGGCGACGCCCGGCGCGGCGGCCAGCTCGGCGCACAGGTCGACAACAATGGCGATCCCGGGCGGTAGCTCGTGGGGACGCGGCCGCCGGCCGACCCACACACCGGGGGCGACCTCATTCGCGACCGGCTCGTCGGTAGCGCTGCGCGCGAGCTCGTGCAGGAGGCGCATGTAGCCGAACAGCGGCGCCCACGCCAACCAGCCCCACCAGGCGATCGTGCCGTCGGCTCGCTTGCCGAGCGCGCGCGGCGCCTGCGCGAGATAGATGACCGCCACCGCGAGCATCACCGCGGCGGGCCACAGCAGGATCCAGACCCTGGTCCAGATCGCCAGGCCGATGAACACCGCGGCGATCAGCGGAAGGACACGACTTGCCACGCGCGCGCTACCCGATCACCAGCTGCCGGACAGGGCGAGCCCCGCGAGCTGGGGCGCGACCATGGGCGCAAGCGCGGTCGCACCCGCGCGGTCTTCGCCGCGATCGCGGACCAGCATGTAGACCACCACGCCGGCGCACCCCAGCGCAGCAACGCCGAGGCCCTGGGCGAGCCTGTGGCGGACATTGGCCGAGCTCTCCTTGTCGTCGCGGTCCTTCTGGCGCGCCTGATCGGTGATGCGCTTGGCCTGATCGTAGAGGTCCCGGCCCTGGATCTCCAGCACGATGCCGCCGATGCCGAGGGCGACCGCAGCGCCGCCGACGACGAGCGGGATGGCGAGCGAGCGCCCACCGCGCGGTGCCTCGGCCGGCTCCGGCGCGGGCTCCGGCGGCGATGGCGCCACCGGCGACGGGCTGGATGGGGCTCTCTGGGCGACGGTCGGCGGCTCCTGCGGACGCGCGGTCACGGCGGCCGGCGGCGGCACGGGGCGCGTGGCTTGCGCGGGCGGCGTACCGGCGGGGGGCCGCACGGTCGCGACCGGCGTGACCTCCGGAAGCTTGGGAATGTCGACGACGACGGTATCGCCCTCGACCTTGATCGTGCGCGATGCGTTCCAGGGCGTGCGGCCAGGCGCTCGCGCGGTGATGGTGTAGGTGCCGCCATCGATCGGGAGTGCGTGGTTCCAGCTCGCCGGGTTGAGCGGCTCCTTGTCGCGCAACACC
>DATIPJ010000148.1:0-8813 GCA_035472155.1 Kofleriaceae bacterium | reverse complement strand
GCCCCCCGACGCTCGTGCGCAGTCCGCCGACCGGACGCAACCCGGTCCTGTCGTCGGCCGGCGGGACGCCGAGCAGCGGCCCCATCCCGCGCCCCCTCGGGACGGGCACGAACAATCCGGTGGCCGGACAGTCCGGCACCGTGCGCCGCCCGACCCCCATCCCGGGTCGTCCGATCACCGGACAGTATCCGCTACCGCGCCGCGCGCCGACCGAGTCCGCGCCCGGCGCGCGCCGGCTCGTCACCGGTCAGGGGCCCGCCGCGGTACCGTCCACCACCGGGCGCGTCCCGGTGATCGGGCCGGCCACCATCACCTCGCAGGTGCCGCTGATCGAGCCCACGCCGACCGGCCAGGGCGCCGCGGCCCTCTCCAAGAGCGGCCCGATCGCGATCCCCGAGCACCTGCGCAAGCGGCTGTCGTACGTCGCGGTCACCGCCGAGCTGACCGTCGGCGGCATCGACGCGCGGCGCGAGGATGGCACGTCGCGGCTCGTGCTGTGGCGCGATGTCGTCGGCGTCGTGGTCCGCCGCATGCCGCCGGTGTTCGACAACGCGCTGTTTGTCGACGTCGTGTCGACCGCGCGCTCGACGCTGCGCATCCTGCCGTGGACGCGGCTGGCCGGCGACCCGATCCCCGGCGAAGGCGACGGGCGACCGGCGCGGATCGTCGAGTACATCCTGACCCGGTGCCCCAAGGCCAAGCTCGACCCGGCGACCCGCCAGTTCATCGACACCGGCGAGCCGGCGCAGATCCCCGATCTCGAGACGCTGCGCGCCCACGACGCGCGCCTGGCGTGAGCCGGGCGGCCTACGACGGCATCGGGCCGACGTAGCTCGACGCGGGCCGGATCAGGCGCCCCGTGCGGTGCTGCTCGATGACATGCGCCGACCAGCCCGCGATCCGGCTGACCGCAAACGTCGGCGCGAACTGCTCGCGCGGCAGCCCCACCGCGTCGAGCAGCACCGCGGTGTAGAACTCGACGTTCGCCGCGAGCGAGCGGTCCGGTTTGCGCTCGTGCAGGATCTTGGCGGCGGCCTTCTCGACCGCGCGCGCCAGCTCGAGCCGCGGGCTGTGCAGCGGACGCACCGCCTCCTCGAGCACGGCCGCACGCGGGTCGCGCACGCGATACACGCGGTGCCCCATGCCCATGATCCGGCGGCCCGCCGCGAGCTCACCGAGCAGCCACGCCTCGGCGTTGTCGGGCGCGCCGATGCCGTCGAACATGTCGAGCACCGGGCCCGGAGCACCGCCGTGCAGCGGCCCCTTGAGCGCGCACACCCCACCGACGATCGACGAGATCAGGTCCGACTGCGTGGACGCGATCACGCGCGCCGTGAACGTCGAGGCGCTCATCGCGTGATCGACCACGGTGATCAGGTAGGCATCGAGCGCGCGCACGGCGTCGTCGGCCGGCTTGCGCCCGATCGTCATCCGCAGGTAATCGGCCGCGTGGCCGAGCGCCGGATCGGGCGCCACCGGTGCCTGCCCCGCGCGCCGCCGGCTCCACGCTGCGACAAAGACCGGCGCCGCGCCGATCACAAAGACCGCGTCGGCTGCGTCGCCGGCCGACCGCAGGTGCCCGAGCGCGGTGCGCAGCGCGTCCATGCCATCGGTGAGATCGAGCGCATCGCCCAGCCGGGGCACGAGCTCCCATGCGGCCGCCCGCGCATCGCCGATCGCGCGGGGCGCGGGCACCTCGGTGGCCCCGGCGGCCTCGAGCACGCGGGCGACCACCCCCTCGAACGAGGTGACCCCAGCTGCGCCCCCGGCGAGCTGCTCGACGTCGGCTCCCGCGATCACGAGCCTGCCGCGCTCGCCGTCGACATCCGAGATCCGAGTGTCCGCCACCATCACGCCTTCGAGCCCTGGGTTCGTCGTATTTGCCATGGTTCCCTCCTGAGGCTCGATGTAGCGTTGGCACTATGGTTGATCAACGTAGAATCGACGATCAACGTTGGGTCGACGCGCCGACCGCCGCGCGCCACCTCGGGATCTCCGTGCGCTCGCTCTACGCGTACGTGAGCCGCGGCCAGGTCCGCAGCGTCCCCGGCGAGCAGGGGCGCCCGCGGCTCTACGCATTCGCCGATCTCGAGCGCCTGCGCGCGCGCCGCGATGCGCGGGCCGGGCACGGCGCCGTGGCCGCGGGCGCGCTGCGCTGGGGGGAGCCGGTGCTCGACTCGGCGATCACCGCGATCACACCCCGCGGGCCCGCCTATCGCGGCAAGCTCGCGGTCCACCTCGCCGCCGCCGGCATCCCCTACGAGAATGTCGCGGAGCTGCTCTGGGCGGGCTATCTGCCCGATCGGCGCGTCGACTGGCCCCGCGGCGCCATCCCGCACGCCCAGCTGGCCCGCGTCGTCGGCGACGTGCGAACGCCGCTCGACGTGATCCCGCTCCTCATCCAGGTCGCGGCGCTGGCCGACCGCGAGCGCGACGACCTCCGGCCCGACGCGCTCATCGCGTGCGGTCGTCGCTTGATCCCGCTGCTGGCGGCCGCGCTCGCCCCCGGCTTCGTCGCCGCGGCGGTGACGCGGGCGCTCGGCGCCAGCAGCGTGGCCCAGATGGCCGCGCGCGCGATCGGCGTCGCCGATGAGCTCGCCCCGGTGCTCGACCTCGCGCTGATCCTGCTCGCCGATCACGAGCTCAATGCCTCGAGCTTCACCGCGCGGGTCGCCGCGTCGACCGACGCCGGGCCCTACGCCTGCGTCGCGGCGGCGCTCGCCACGATGTCCGGGCGCAAGCACGGCAGCGCCTCGGAGCCGGTCGCGCGGTTCGCCGCCGAGGTCGGCTCGCCCGAGGCCGCGCGCGCCGCGGTCCGAGCCCTGCGCCGCCGCGGCGAGGTGCCGCCCGGCTTTGGCCATCCGCTCTACCCGGCGGGCGACCCGCGCGCCGCCCCGCTGCTCGAGGCGGCCGCGCGCCTCCCCGGCGCCAGGCATGCGCGCACGCTGTTCGCCATCGTCGACGCCACGACCGACGCCGCGCCCAACAGCGACGTCGGCCTGGCCGCGCTGGTCGCCGCCCTGGGCGCCCCGCCTGCCGTCGGCACGGGCCTGTTTGCGGTGGCCCGCGCGGCGGGCTGGTTGGCCCACGCCATCGAGCAGCGCGCCGCGGGGTTCATTCTGCGGCCGCGGGCCCGCTACACCGGCCCGCCGGTCCTGTGACGGCCGCGGCTCAGGTCTTCTTCGCGACCACCGCGACACCGCCGGGCTGCGATGGGTCGTACTCAGCCTTCGAAACCGGTAAGCCGCGCAACACCAGGGTCAGCACGGCCCCTGGCCCCGCGACGTAGACCCTGGGCAGGAACAGAAAGTAGTTCGGCGTGCCGTCCTCGGGGGCCGTGCCGTGGGCCTGGGTGCCCGGGTTGCCGGTCAGCATGCGCATGCGGCCGCCGGGGGCGAGCACAAACCCCGGATCGATGATCCCGAGCAAGGATTTCTTGGCCGAGCCGCGGCGACCCACAGTCATGCCGCAGCCGCGGGTGTTGAAGGGTGCCTTGCCGTCGTTCTCGAGGATCACCCATTCGGAATTGAGCGCCTCGGGACTCTCGGAAGCCTTGATCTCGACGAAGCGGATCGCCATACGGGGGGCGCAGCATACACGTCCATCGTTGCAATCGGGCGCAAAGCATCGATAATCGCCGGCAATGGCCAAAGAGGTGATCCGTGTGGTCGCGGCCGTGATCGAGCACGATGGGCGCTACCTGATCACCCAGCGCAACGCGAACGCGCAGCTGCCGCTGCTCTGGGAGTTCCCCGGCGGGCGGGTCGAGCCCGACGAGAGCGAGACCCACGCGCTCCTGCGCGAGGTCAAGGGCCGGATCGGCGTCGAGGTCGTCGTCGGCGCCAAGCTCGGCGAGCACTTTCACGACTACACGACGTACCAGGTCCAGCTGACGATGTATTCGTGCAAGCTGCCCGCCGAGGCGCGGCCGTATCCAGCGACGGTGGCCGACCTGCGCTGGGTCACCTCGCGCGAGTTCCTCGACTACGATTTTCCGCCCGCCGACGAAAAGACGATGTCCAAGCTGCTCGGCCTGATCCGGAACTGACCGCAGCCGGCCGGTCAGCGCACGAGCCGCGCGATCACGATCGTGAACGCGAGCGCCACGCCGATCGCTGCGATGAACAGGATCGCGAGCAGCCAGGTCGGCACCGCGCGCGCCTTGGCGGCGGCCGCCGCGCTCCAGTCGACCTGCCCCGGGAAATGCTCTCCGACCGGCGACATCAGGGCCGCCGCGCGCTGCGCATCGCTCTGGACCTCGTGCGGCATCGAGCCGCCGGCCTCGACGCTGCGCGGGCCGCTGCGCGCGATCGCAGGCCCCGCGTGCGCGGGCGATGGCGCGCTCGGCGGCACCGGCGCGGGCGCCCGAGGATCGCCGGGGGCAAACAGCGCCGGCGACCTGTCCGAGGGGAACACCGTCGCGCCGGTCGCGATCTGCTCGCTCATCTGGGCGTTCATCACCGGGTAGCCCATCGCCAGCGGCGACGGCGAGCCCGGAGCGAGCGTCGGCGACATCGGGGAAGCCGTGGGCGACGACGACGAGTGCTGCGCGATCGGCGACATCGTCGGCGGCATCGTCGGCATCTGGGAGGCGTGCGACGGCGACGCGGCCTCGTGCGCGGCGCCGTTGGGACCGACGACCGGAACCAGCTGGGTCTCGCGCAGCTCGTCGTCGAACGACGGCGGCGACAGCGTTGTCGGGACGTTCGCAAAGGCCGACGCATCCGGCGGCGCGACCGCGGCCGCCGTCGGGTGCTTGCCCGGCTTGGCGAAGATCGAGGGCGCTGGCGCCGTCGGCGCATGGCCGAACCCGGCGATCGACGGAGGCACGCTCGCCGCGCCGACCACTCCGACCGCTGCCTGCGATGCATCGGTCAGTGCGTGGCTCACGAACCCCGTGGTCGGCGGCGGGCCGCTGATCGGCCGGTCGCCCTCGGGCGCGATCTGCGTCGGCAGGTTGGCGAGATCGGGAAACCGGCCCGACGGAAGGCCTGCGAACTGTGCCGGCACCATCCCCGGCGGCGTCGACGACTTGCCCTGACGCGGCGGGTTGTTGGCGAGCATGCGCTCGAGCTCGTTGACCCGCTCGAGCGGATTGGTCTCGATCCGCGTCCGCTCGGCCGGCATCTCGTCGTCGTCCTCGGCGCGCGACCCGTCGCCCAGGTCGTCGAGCGCATACGCGGCCGCCGCCTCGCGCGCCTGCCGCGCGTCGTCGTCCTCCTCGGCATCCCATTTCACGCTCTCGATCGCGACATCGCGCCCCGAGATCAGCTCGCGCATGCGCGCCGAGTGCTCGTCGAGCTCCTGGCCGAAATGCGCCTCGAAGAACCGCGACACGTCGCCCGGCCCCGAGCCGATGCTGCGGTAGTGCAGGTAGCCGAGCAGCGAGTCGCCGAACGCCTCGGCGCTCGGATAGCGATCGGCCTTGTCCTTGGTGAGCGCGCGCATGATCACCGCGTCGAGCTCCGGGTCGATCGTCGGCTCGAGCACCGACGGTGGCTTGACGTCGCACTCGATCACCGCCTGATACGTCTCGTACGGCGACGGCCGCTTGAACAGCCGCCGCCCGGTGAGCAGCTCGTGCCCGATCACACCGAGCGCGAACACATCGGTCCGCCGATCGACGTTGTTGGCCACGCACTGCTCGGGCGACATGTACGCGAACTTGCCCTTGATCGTCCCCGAGCGCGTGCGGGTCTCGCGCATCTCGGCCTTGGCGATGCCGAAGTCGACGAGCTTCACCACGCCCTCGAAGCTGATCACCAGATTCTGCGGCGAGATGTCGCGATGAACGATATTGAGCGCCCTGCCGTTCATCGCCTTCTCGTGCGCGTAATGCAGACCGGCGGCCGACTGCGCGAGGATATTGAGCACCACCGGCACGGGGACGCGCGTATCGGCCATGCGCTCGCTCGCGCGCCGGATGATCATCGCCAGCGACAGCCCGGCGAGGAACTCCATCACCATGTAGTAGCGGCCCTCGTGGTTGCCGAGCTCCATGGTCTGGACGATGTTCGAGTGATCGAGGTGGGCGGCGAGCCGGGCCTCGTCGAGAAACATCTTCACGAACTCGGCGTCGTCGGCCAGGTGATCGTGGAGGCACTTCACGACCACGTACTTCTCGAATCCCGCCGCGCCGCCGATCCGGGCCAGGTAGATCTCTGCCGTCCCGCCGAGCGCGAGGAGCGCCACGATCTCGAACTTGCCGAGCCGCTTACCTAGCAGCTGGCCGGCACCTGCCGGAATACCGGACATCGGCCTTTACCATAGCACCAGGGAACAATGCCTGGTCACAGCTCCATGATCTCTTTCTCTTTGGTCTTCGCGATGTCGTCGATCATCGCGATGTACTTGTCCGTCAGGTCCTGGATCTTCTTCTCGCCGGTCTTGCGCTCGTCCTCGGTGATGTCCTTGTCCTTCTCGGCGTCCTTCACCATGTCCATCGCATCGCGCCGCGCCGACCGGACCGCCACGCGCGCCTCCTCGGTCTGCTTGTTCACGACCTTGGCGAGCTCCTTGCGGCGCTCCTGGGTCAGCGGCGGGATCGGGAGTCGCACCAGCTCGGAGTCGGCGACCGGGTTGATGCCGAGGTCGCTCGCGCGGATCGCCTTGTCGATCACCGACAGCATCGTCTTCTCCCACGGCTTGACCGTGATCAGCCGCGCATCGACGACCTGCACCGTCGCGACCTGATTCACCGGCGTCGGGGTGCCGTAGTAATCGACCTTGATACCGTCGAGCATCGCGGCGTTCGCGCGGCCGGTCCGGATCTTCTGTAGATCGCGCTTGAACGAATCGACGGCCTTCTTCATGCCGTCCTCGGTATCGGAGGTGATGTCGTTGATCATGGTGTCCCCGTGTAGTTGGCGAACCGTGTCTGCTGGTTGTCCTTGACGATCGTCGTGCCGACCGGCTCGCCGCAGACCACCCGGTGAATGTTGCCACGCGCCGTCATGTCGAACACGATGATGCGCATCTCGTTGTCGCGGCACAGGGCAAACGCGGTCCCGTCCATCACCCGGAGGTCTTGCTTGAGGGCATCGGTGAAGGTCACGGTGCTGTAACGCCGTGCGTCGCCGTGCTTGGCCGGATCCTTGTCGTAGACGCCGTCGACCTTGGTGGCCTTGAGCAGGATCTCGGCCCCGATCTCCATCGCGCGCAGCGCGGCGGCGGTGTCGGTCGTGAAGAATGGATTGCCGGTACCTGCGCCGAAGATCACGACCCGGCCCTTCTCGAGGTGCCGGATCGCGCGGCGCCGGATGTACGGCTCGGCGAGCTGCGACATCGGGATCGCAGATTGCACGCGGGTCACCACCCCGTTGCGCTCGATCGCCTCCTGCAGCGACACGCTGTTCATCACGGTGGCGAGCATGCCGACGTAGTCCGCGCTCGCACGGTCCATGCCGCGCGCCGACTCCGACACGCCGCGGAAGATGTTGCCCCCGCCGACGACCACGGCCACCTCGACGCCGAGCTTCGCGGTGTCGGCGATCTCGCCGGCGATCTGCGAGAGCACCTCGGGGTTGATGCCGTAGCCCTGGTTTCCCATGAGCGCCTCGCCCGAGATCTTGAGCAGGATGCGCTTGTACGCTGGCTTCGCCATGGCCGGCCGACCTTAGCGCCGGTGGCCGCCGATGGGAATGCCGCGCGAGCGCTCGCGATGCGCCTCGAGCTCGCGCCGGAAGTCGGCCTCGTCGATGCGGTTGCCCGCCGCCTCGGCCAGCTCGCGGGTGAGCTCGAACGGCAGGCCGTGGGTCTGGAGCAGGTCGAACGCGACCTTGCCGTCGAGGGTGCCGCGCCGCTGGAGCATGCGCAGGCCCTGGGCGAGCGTCTGCTCGAACCGCGCCGCCTCGCCGCCGATCACCGCCGCGATCGCGGCCGGGTCGCGCGCCACCTCCGGGTATGCCTCGCCGAGCATCGACGGGAGCACCGCCGCGCCGCGCGCGTACCAGTCGCCGGGCAGCCCGAGCCGGCGCGCGAGCACGATGCAGCGCCGCACCAGACGGCGCAGCACGTAGCCGCGGTCCTTGTTCGAGGGAGACACGCCGTCCGCGATCACGAAGCAGGCCGCGCGCAGGTGATCGGTCACCACGCGCAGCGCGCGCTCCGACGGTGTGGTCGCGAGCCGGCGCAGCTCGTCGAGGAGCGGCGCGACCGTGTCGACCTCGTAGACCGAGCCCAGGCCGTTGAGCGCGACCAGCATCCGCTCGAGGCCCATGCCGGTGTCCACGTTGCCGCGCGCCAGCGGCTCGAGCGCCCCCGCCGCGGTCCTGGTGTAGCTCATGAAGACGTTGTTCCAGATCTCGACCCAGCGGCGGTCGGTCGGGTCGAACGCCGGCGCGGCCCCATCGCCGCACCACGCGAACAGCTCGGTGTCGGGGCCGCACGGGCCGGTCGCACCCGCCGGGCCCCACCAGTTGTCGTCGCGGCCGAGCATCGCGATCCGCGACACGCCGAGCGACTGCCAGCGCTGGACCGACGCCGCGTCCTCGGGCACGTCGCCATCGCCCGCGAAGCAGGTCACCGCGAGCCGGTCGAGCGGCAGGCCGAGCTCGCCCGTGACGAACTCGAGGCTCCACGCGATCGCCGCGTCGCGGCCGTAGTCGCCGAGCGACCAGTTGCCGAGCATCTCGAACAAGGTCAGGTGCGTGTCGTCGCCGATCGCATCGATGTCGCCGGTGCGCACGCACTTCTGCACGCCGGTGAGCCGCGTCCCCGCCGGGTGCGGTTCGCCGAGCAGGTAGGGCACCAGCGGATGCATCCCGGCGGTCGTGAACAGCACCGTCGGATCGTTGGCCGGCACCAGCGACGCC
>DATIPJ010000147.1:0-1526 GCA_035472155.1 Kofleriaceae bacterium | reverse complement strand
TGGCGTACGAGGTGTTGCCGATGGTGCCGTGGGCCGTGATGGTGACCGACGGAGCGGCCATGGCGGCCGACGAAGAGCCAAGCGCGAGGGTGGTGAGGATTGCCTTGAGGTTCATGACCGTTCTCCTTGTTTGACGAGCGGAGGTATTGCAGCGCGGATGCCACACCTAAGTGCTCGAAACAGCGTGAGAAACCACATGTGCCTGCTGCGAGAGCCGCATGCGATGGCTGCCAAAACCGCAGCTGGAAGGGGCCCGATGTAGGCTGCGTCCATGCCCGATCCAGCGGTCCGGTTTTCTGCCTCCGACGCCATCGGCGTCATCACGCTGAACCGGCCGGACAACCGCAACAGCATGACGCCCGAGCTGCTGGATGCGTTTACCGCGGCCAGCGCCGAGGCCCGCGCCGCGGACGTCCGGTGCGTGGTGGTGACCGGCACAGGCAGCTGCTTCTCGTCGGGCGCGGACTTCAAGTCGACGCTGCAGCGCGAGGGCGACCGCCGCGCGCCGCACGAGCGGTCGTATGCGATGTACGAGTCGTTCCTGACGCTGCTCGACCTCGCGGTGCCGGTGATCGGCGCGCTCAACGGGCATGCGGTGGGCGGCGGCTTCGGGCTCGCGCTGGTGTGCGACCTGCGGATCGGCGCGCGCGACGCGAAGTACGGCGCCAACTTCGTGCGGCTCGGGCTCGCGCCCGGGATGGCGATCAGCTACCTGCTGCCGCGGCTGATCGGGCTGGCGCGCGCGAACGAGCTGCTGTTCACCGGGCGGCTGGTCGACGGCGCCGAGGCCGCGCAGCTCGGGATCCTGAACCGCGCGGTGGCGGCCGGCGACGTGCTCGGTGAGGCGATGACGCTGGCGCGCACGATCGCCGACAACGCACCGCGCGCGGTCCGGGCCACCAAGCGCGCGATCCAGCGCGGGCTCGACCTGCAGGTCCGCGATGCCGCACGGCTCGAGGCGTTCGCCCAGGCCGAGACGGTCGGCACCGACGACGCGCGCGAGGGGATCGCGGCGCTGCTCGGCAAGCGCGCGCCGAAGTTCACCGGCTCGTAGTCGCCGCAGATCACGGCGCACATCACGGCGCCGGCGGGGGCGGCGGCGGATTCACCGGAGGCACGCTGCCCGGCGGCGCGCACGCGGCAAGCTCGCTCTTCGAGCCGCCGTGCGCGGTGAACGCGAGCGGGCCCCAGGGCGTATCGAGCGTGATCGTCCACCACTCGGGGCCGGCATCGTCGAGGTCGACCGGCCGGTTGCCGACGACGTAGCCGATCGCGTCGCCGTTGGGGCGCGCGTAGAGGCAGGTCCCGCTCGCCGCGGTCGCGTTGGGCGACACGGTCGGCGTGCCGTCGGTCTCGCGCCAGCGGTGCACGCGGCCCGGCGGATCGCGCCGCGACACGAAGCCGTGCACGGCGACGTCGCCGTCCTCGTAGCTGACCTCGGTCCACGCATCGTCGAGCTCGCGCACGATGTCGAGCGAGTAGGCGGTGCTCATCAGGGCGAGCTCGCTGGCGGCCCAGCGCGCCTC